>JALYJV010000431.1 GCA_030775105.1 Pseudomonadota bacterium
GTCCTCGATGGTACTGGCTCGGAACGAGTGACCGGACGCGGCAACGCACCGGCACAGCCGGCAATGCAGGCCACCAGACACAGGGCCAGAACGGAGCGAATATGGATCATGGTTTGGGGTGCAAGCGGCGTTGGAACCATAATCGAAGTATGACACGCACCTTTGAGCCTATCCGGTGAGCCAATCCAGCCGCGCCGTGGAATCGGGCCATCTCTATGTCGTCGCAACCCCGATCGGCAATCTCGGCGACCTGTCGCCGCGTGCGCAGGCGGTGCTGTCGGCCGTTGATCGCATCTGCGCCGAAGACACGCGCAACAGCGGCCGCCTGCTCTCGCACTACGGCATCCGCACGCCGGTCACCGCCGTTCATGAGCACAACGAATCGAATGCCTGCGCGAGCCTGGTCACAGCGATGCAAGGCGGCTCGGCGTTCGCGCTGATCTCCGACGCCGGCACGCCGCTGATCTCCGATCCCGGCTTTGTGCTCGTCCGCGCGGCGCGCGCAGCCGGGGTTCCGGTGATCACGATCCCCGGCCCTTGCGCAGCGATCGCTGCCTTGTCGGTGTCCGGCCTGCCCAGCGATCGCTTCGTATTTGAAGGTTTCCTGCCGGGGAAATCGGCCGCGCGAAGACAGCGCCTGCAGGAACTGCACAGCGAGACCCGGACGCTGATTCTGTACGAATCCAGTCACCGCATTGCCGACACGGCCAGGGATCTCGCCGAGCTGTTCGGGTCGCGCGCAGTCTGCCTCGCGCGTGAGCTGACCAAGCTGCACGAACAGAGCATCACCCTGCCAGCAGCCGACTTGCCCGGCTGGATCGGCGCGGATGCCAATCGCGAGCGCGGCGAGTTCGTGTTGCTGATCGAAGGGGCTGCGGAGAACACCGCCAGCACGCAGATGGATGCCGAACGCGTGCTGCGTCTGCTGCTCACCGAACTGCCGGTGTCCAGCGCCGCGAAACTGGCATCCGAAATCAGCGGCGGACGCAAGAAGGATCTCTACGAACTGGCGCTTCGGCTGCAGCGCCAGTCGGGCTGATCGGCTTCAGTCGAGAAACTTCGGCACGCCCAGCTTCAAGCCCTTGCCAGGCAGGGCCATCAAGGTCGAAGTACCGTGCGCGACGAGTTCATCCTTTTCATCGAAGATGCTCGCCTCGGTGTAGCTGATCACACGTCCGCTGCGCAGACAGCGCCCTTCGGCACGCAAGCGACCGGTGCTGACGGCCTTGAGGTAGTTGAGCTTGAGGTCGACATTGACCAGACCGCTGTCGTCCGGCAAGCGCAGGAAACCGGCCCAGAACGTCGCGGTATCGATCAGCGTCGCCAGCACACCGCCGTGGACGATGCCGAAGGGCTGCAGGTGGCGCTGCGCCAATTCCAGGTCGATGCGACAGGTGTCGAACCCGATGTCCCCAACCGTCATGCCGATCAGTGACGGGTAGTCGGCGGTGCGGACGCTCTCTTTGAGCGCAGCGATGTAGGCTGGATTCGGCGTCATGCTGTGTCCTCTGTGTCGGTCGGTCTCAGGCCGCCGTCCAGTGCGCGACGCTCGTCGAACACGAAGCAGTCGCCGTGGTAGTGCGCAGCGCCACAGTCCTCGAAGTACTGGAGGATGCCGCCCTCCAGCTGCAGCACGTTCTCGTAGCCGGCCTGCAGCATCCACGGTGCGGCTTTTTCGCAACGGATGCCGCCGGTGCAGAACGTGACGACGGTCTTGCCGGCGAACTGTTCGGCTGGCGGCAGCCTGTCCGGGAATTCCGAAAACTTCGCGATGTCGGGATGGATCGCGCCGTCGAATGTGCCGTGCTCGAACTCGAAGGAATTGCGCGTATCGAGCAGTATCAGTTCGCGCCCCCCGTCGTCATGACCCTGATCCAGCCAGGCTCTGAGTTTCTCCGGTGTGACCGACGGCGCGGGCGTTTCCGCCGGGCGCACCTGTGGCTGATCCATGCGGATGATCTCGCGCTTGATCTTGACCAGCAGCTTGCGGAACGGTTGCGTCGCCGACTCGCTGCGCTTCAGCGTCATCTGCGCAAGGCGCGGATCCGCGTCCATGCCCGCGATGAACACAGCGACGCCATCGTGCGAGCCCGCGAGGAACAGGTTGATGCCTTCTTCGGCGAGCAGGATGGTGCCTTTCAGTGCCTGCGCCTGGGCTGTCTCCAGCAGGTGCTGCTGGAGCGATGGTAGCGCCTGCAGGCTGACGAAACGATAGGCGGCGATATTGAGAACGGACATGGCAGAAGGGGCTTCACGGGCCGCGCATTATCTGCGATCCATAGTCGCTATTTCACCGGCTCGCCGTTGAGCACCAGATTTTCCAGCACGGCATAGCCGTTCAGGACGCGCACGGTGGCATAGGTCGGCAGTGCGCCAGCCGCGGGTTCAGTCTCCGGGTCGCGGCGGCGATTGCTGTCGCGATAGCGCTGCTCGACCTGCGGTGCCTGCTGCTCGTCGAGATAGTAGCGATCAAACGGCAGGCTCAGCCTGACCTCCGCCGGATCGACCCAGAGTATCGTCACCGGCAGATAGTCACCGGCGTTCGGCGCTGTCGCGCTGACCGCATGCAGTTGAGCATAGCCGTTTTCGTCGATCCGGATGGACGCGTACGCGCGCTGCCTCTGGACAAGTCCTGGATCAATCTGCGTCAACGACACGCGCGCCGCGTCGAAGTCGAGGGTTACATAGCGACCGCGAAACGGATCGGAAGGATCGACCGGCGCGGTGCGGAACTTGTACGCCGTGCCTTCTGCGAGTGTGGCCTGTCCGCGCTGGATCAGCGCGAGCGGAATCGCCCACTGAACGATACAGATCACGACCAACCCGAGCAGCAGCATGCGCCCCTTCATGATGAACGTCATGCGCGCACCTTGCGCCGCATCCAGGCATTGGCGGCGAGAAACGCAGCGCCAGTCAGCAGGAAGGCGATCCCACGCGCAGTGAACGACCATTCGGTGTCGAGGAAACGCAGCAGGATCAGCACTGCGATCAACAGGAGGCCCCCGGTGGCCAGACCCGAATCACGCTGCGCCAGACCGATGCGCACGCGCGCGAGTCCCAGTACCAGCACATACAGCGTCATGAAGATCGCCAGCACGATTGCCCAGCGTTCGACATCCGCGCTCGCAACCAGCGCCAGGACCAGGGCCGGGATGATCTGCATCGCAGCCAGCACATTCCCCCTTTGCAGCACGCGCCAGCTCAGTACCGCGAGCAAGGCCATGCCGATCACCAACACGGCCCATTGCTGCGGAATGGCGTCGAGCGCATCTGCCGACCAACCCATGCGCCAAGTTTCGGGGAAGCTGCCGAGCAATGCGCCCCAGGTCGTCGCCAAGCCACCGTAGAACGCGAGCGGACGACGCCAGATGGGTGCGGCTGCATTGCGGGTCAGCGCATCGAGCATGACGAGCAGCGCGCCGAGTTCGGCAAACCACCAGACACCCAGCACCGGTGAGCGCAACAGATTGCCGAGCACCGCAACGAAGAACATCGGCACCAACGCGGCAAGCACGACGTTCAGCCGCAGAGACTCCGGCGCCGATCGCGCCAGCCGCCAGACCTGCGGCGCAAGCAGGGCAAACAGGCCCAGGGTTCCGAACATGCGCCAGGCATCCGCACTCGCGCGTCCACTCCAGCCGATGTCCCAACTGAGCATGCTCCAGCCCGCAAATGCTGCCGCGCACAGCACCAGCACCGCGCTGACGTTCATCAGATATGCCAGCGGCAAGGCAACGAGGCCGCAAGTCAGCAGGTAGCGATCGAGATCGCCTGGAAAGTGATAGATCTGGCCGACCAGCGCGAGTGCCGCGGCGAAAGCCAGCGCGGTAAATGCCGACCACGCCTCACGCCATGCCAGGGATCCATCGTGCGTCATGACTCGGATGCAGGCGATCTGACCGACGGCCAGCGGAGTGAATGCCAGCAGCAGGCGCATGGGGCGCGAGAGCTGATCCCAGTTATGGGCGACGAGCAGGACAATGCCCAGACCAATCAACAGCAAACCCAGCAACGGAAATACGATGCCGGTCCAACCGGCGGACGCAGCACGGCCCGCATAGTGCTGGCGCAAGCGCGCAGCTGTCGCGGCATCGAGCAGGCCCTCGCGTTCGAGCTGTGGCAACTCCTGCAGCAGCCAGTCCACCTGGTGTTTCATCGCCTGATCATGCACCAAAGCCAGCGACCCGCACAGGCGCTATCCTTGTAGGCAAGACGATCGGGGGTAGTGCATGAGCGGTGAAGAAAAGAGTCAGTTCGGCCTGCTGGGCCAGCGGCGTTTCGGCCCGTTCTTCCTGACCCAGACGCTGGGCGCGTTCAACGACAATGTGTTCAAGAACGCGCTGGTTATTCTGGTCACCTTTGGCATCGTCGGTCTGTCGGGTGACGACATCAACTATTACGTCAATCTCGCCGGAGGCCTGTTCATTCTGCCGTTCTTTCTGTTCTCGGCCACCGCCGGGCAGATTGCCGAGAAATTCGAGAAATCGCAGCTGATCCGAACGATCAAGATCGCCGAAATCCTGATCATGGGCGTGGGTGTTGCCGGGCTCCTGATGTCGAGCCTGCCGGTGCTGTTCGGCGCGCTGTTTCTGATGGGTGCGCAGTCCGCCGTGTTCGGCCCGGTCAAGTACTCGATCCTGCCGCAGCACCTGCGGGAGCACGAACTGGTCGGCGGTAACGCCTGGGTAGAAGCCGCCACGTTTCTGGCGATCCTGCTCGGGACCCTGCTCGGTGGCTGGCTGATGACGCGAGACGGCGGCGCAAGCATGGTGAGTACCACGGTGCTTCTGGTTGCGGTGCTCGGCTACTTGGCATCGCGCTGGATTCCGCCCGCCGCTGCTGCCGCACCGGACCTGCGCATCAACTGGAATCCGCTGACCGAAACCTGGCGCAACTTCCGGTTCATGCAGACCAACCGCACGGTGCTGCTGTCGGTGCTCGGCATTTCCTGGTTCTGGCTTTACGGCGCGGTGTTCCTGTCGCAACTGCCGAGCTATACCAAGACCGTGCTCGGCGGCGACGAAACCGTCGTCACGCTGCTGCTGACGGTGTTCTCGCTCGGCATCGGCGTCGGCTCATTGCTGTGCGAACGCCTGTCCGGCCACAAGGTCGAGATCGGCCTGGTGCCGCTCGGCTCGATCGGCCTCACCCTGTTCGGCATCGATCTGTACTTCGCCCAACCGGCAGTGGCAGCGGCGAACATCTCAGCAAGCGCATTCATGCAGATCGCCGCGAGTCATCGCGTGCTGTGGGATCTGTTCCTGATCGGCATGTTCGGCGGCTTCTACATCGTGCCGCTGTATGCGCTGATCCAGACTCGCTCGGAAGCCAGTCACCGCTCGCGCATCATCGCCGGCAACAACATTCTCAATGCGCTGTTCATGGTCGTGGCCGCAGTGCTGGCAATCGTCCTGCTCGATGCCGGTCTGACGATTCCGCAGCTGCTGCTGACGACGGCGCTGATGAATGCGGCGGTCGCCGTGTTCATCTACACGCTGGTGCCCGAGTTCCTGATGCGCTTCATGATCTGGATGCTCATCAATACGCTGTATCGCATCCGCAAGGTCGGCTTCGAACACATTCCGGATGAAGGCCCGGCCGTCGTCGTCTGCAATCACGTCAGCTTTGTCGATGCGCTGATCCTCGGCGGCAACATCCGCCGGCCGGTACGCTTCGTCATGTACTACAAGATCTTCCGCATCCCGGTGCTCAACTTCATCTTCCGCACCGCGAAGGCCATTCCAATCGCCGGTGCCAAGGAAGACGCGGCGCTGATGGCGAAGGCCTTTGCCGAGATCGAAGCGGCACTCAAGGCCGGCGACGTCGTCGGCATCTTCCCTGAAGGCGGCCTGACGATGGATGGCGAGATCACGACGTTCCGCACTGGCGTCGAGCGCGTGCTGGCGACGACACCGGTGCCGGTGATCCCGGTCGCGCTGCGCGGGCTCTGGGGCAGCCTGTTCTCGCGCCGCGACAACTTCCTCAAGCGCGCACGCCTGCCGCGGCGCTTCTGGTCACGCGTCGAGATCGTCGCCGGCCCGCCGATTCCGGCGGCACAGGCCAGTGCCGCGGTACTTGAGGAAAAGGTGCGGACACTGCGTGGTGACATGGCCTGATGCCGCGCATTACCCGATGGCTGCAGCTGTGTGCGGGTGCGATCTTCGGCGCTGCACTTGCCGCGATGATCCGCGGTGCACTGATCGGCGCTGAACAGATGGATTCCAGCTTCGGCTGGCTCTCGGTGCTGCTCGGCGCGGTGATGGGGCCGTCCTACATCGCCGTCGATCTACTCGGCTTGTATGCCGGATGGGGCCATCCGATGCTTGTGCTCGACTGGGCGGCAATCGGTGCGCTGCTTGGCGTGCTGATCGTCCTGCCGTCAGCGCGCCGCGGCTGAGGCCGCGCCAGCCGATCAGGCCCGGTGATACGGATGATTTCTGAGCAGGCTCCAAGCCCGGAACAGCTGTTCGGCTACAAACACCCGCACCAGCGCATGCGGCAGGACCAGCTTCGATAGTGACCATTGGCGATCTGCGTGGGCCAGAACTTCGGCTGAGTGGCCATCCGGGCCGCCGATCAGCAGGCAGGTGTCGCGGCCGGATTGCATCCACTTCTGCAGCTCACCGGCCCATTGCGGACTGGTCAGTGTTTCGCCGCGCTCGTCGAGTGCGATGACCAGACTGTCGCGCGGGACCGCCTTGAGGATCTTCTCGCCTTCCTGCTGCTTGGCGCGGGCAATGTCAGTGTTCTTGCCGCGCTGCGCCGGCGCAATCTCGATCAGTTCGAGCCGGCACTCATGGGGCAGGCGCGACGAATAATCGGCCCACGCGGTTTCGACCCAAGACGGCATGCGGGTGCCGACTGCAATCAGGTGAATACGCACGTCGGCGTCCCGTGCGTTTCAGTCCGTGCGACTAACGCGCGGACTTCCTGACGGCTTTGCGTGCCGGGGCTTTCTTGACGGCCGCTTTCTTCGGCGCAGGCTTTTTCACCGCAGGCTTCTTGGCAGCGGGCTTGGCGACCGACCGCGCCGGTGCCGGCTTGCCGCCCGGCCCCTTGCGTGCAGGCGGCTTAGCCGATTTCTTGGCGGGCGCCTTTTTGCCTGCCGCCTTCTTGGTGGCCTTCTTGGCCTTCTGCGGTCGCGGCATGCTCTGCGGTGTGGCTTCTTCGACGGTCCACAGCTTTTCGAGCTGATAGAACGCGCGGGCCTGGGCCTGCATCACGTGCACAACGACGCCGCCGAGATCGACCAGCACCCATTCGCCAGTGTCGGAACCTTCAATGCCCAGCGGCCGGAAGCCCGCCTTCTTGGCATCTTCGGCCACGTTCTGCGCCATGGATTTCACATGGCGGTTCGACGTGCCGGTGCAGATGATCATGGTTTCGGTGATCGTCGTGAGTTTTTGCACGTCGAGCACGGTGATCTGCTGGCCCTTGAGATCCTCGAGCGCGTTGACGGCGATCTTGGCGAGTGTGTTGGGCTTGGCTTTAGTGGGTTGTGGCATCGTCATCCTGAGTCAGCGCCGCAACATCTGCGGCGGTCATGGCGTTGAGTATGGCATCGGGCACCAGCCCGCGCACCGAGCGCCCGGATTTGAGCAGGCGTCGAATCCGGGTCGAAGAGATATCCAGCATCGGTACTTCAAACCGATACCAGCGGCCAAACGGTGCATCCTGCAGCTCGCTGAGAGCCTGCACGCCCGGGCCGAGCAGTTCGCGGGTCTGTGGCGAAGGTTCGAGCAGTACGCCGGGCCGCGCAACGACCGCCAGATGCGCGATGCCGAGCAGCTCGCGCCAGCGATGCCAGGCATGCAGATGGGCGAAGGCGTCGCTGCCCATCAGCAGCACCAGCGAAGAATTCGGAAACTGTTCGCGCAGGGTCAACAACGTATCGACGGTATACGAAGGCCCATCGCGCAACAGTTCAGTGTCGTCAGCAACCAGGCCGCGCTCGCGGCGCAGCGCGGCCTTGAGCCATTCCAGCCGACGCTGCGGATGCACGCGTGAATCCGGCCGATGCGGCGGATGCGCAGTCGGAATCAGGCGCACCTGCTGCAGGCCGAGCCGCTCGCGCGCCTCGATTGCCAGGCGCAGGTGGCCGTTGTGGAAAGGTGCGAACGCCCCGCCAAAAATGCCGATGGATCTCATCGGCACTTGAACCTGGTCATTGGCGCGATCAAACCGACAGCCTGCACGCGCAGCGTCGGATGCTGATCAACGGACGTTACCGTCGCCGAGCACGACCCACTTCAGGCTGGTCAGGCCTTCGAGGCCGACCGGGCCGCGCGCATGGAACTTGTCGGTGCTGATGCCGATCTCGGCGCCCAGACCGTACTCGTAGCCATCGGCAAAACGCGTCGACGCGTTGACCATGACCGAGCTGGAATCCACTTCACGCAGGAAGCGACGCACCTTGCTGTAGTTCTCGGTGACGATGCAGTCGGTGTGATGCGAGCCGTACTTCTCGATGTGGTCGATCGCCATGTCGAGGCCGTCGACGACGCGGATCGCGAGGATCGGCGCGAGGTATTCGGCGTACCAGTCTTCCTCGGTCGCCGGAATCGCATTTTCAAGCAGCTTGCAGGTTTTTTCGCAGCCGCGCAGCTCGACGCCGGCGTCGACGTAGACCCGCCCCAGCTCCGGCAGCAGCTTGGCCGCGACCGCCTTGTCGACGAGCAGGGTTTCCATCGTGTTGCAGGTACCGTAACGCTGGGTCTTGGCATTGACCGCGACCGCAATCGCCTTCTCCCGATCGGCTTCGCTGTCGATGAATACGTGGCAGACGCCATCCAGATGCTTGATCACCGGCACCCGCGCGGCCGCCGACACTGCCGCAACGAGCCCCTTGCCGCCGCGCGGAATGATGACGTCGATGTATTCGGGCATCGACACCATCTCGGTCACGGTCTGGCGATCGATGATGTCGAGCACCTGCACCGCGTCCTTCGGCAAGCCGGCATCGCTGAGCGCGCGTTCGACACAGCGCGCAATCGCCTGATTCGAGCGCAGCGCTTCGGAGCCGCCACGCAGGATCGCCGCGTTGCCGGACTTCAGGCACAGCGCGGCGGCGTCGGCCGTCACGTTCGGCCGCGATTCGTAAATGATGCCGACCACGCCCAGCGGCACGCGCATGTGACCAACCTGGATCCCGGACGGACGCTGCTTCATGTTCAGCAGCTCGCCGACCGGATCCGGCAGCGCGGCAACCTGGCGCACACCGTCGGCCATTGCCTGCACACGGCTGGCGGTCAGCTCAAGACGGTCGAGCATGGCGTCATCGAGCTTGGCCGAGCGGCCTTCGCGCATGTCGACCGCATTGGCGGCCAGGATGGTCTTGGTTTCGTCGACCAGGATCTGCGCGAGCGCAAACAGGCAGGCATTCTTCATACCGGCATCGGCCCGCGCCATCGCCCGCGCAGCAGCGCGGGCCTTGACGCCGCGCTCGCGCATCGCGGCGGCAATGCCGTCGTTCTTGGCCTTGGGTACAGCTTTGGTAGCAGACGGACTCATTGGGTTTGGTGGAGCGCCGCCCCGCTGGCGGCAAGAATCAATGTTATCAATTCTTCCCAGGCGGCAGACTCCTGGCCGGTTTTGACCAGCCGGTCGATTCTGGCCGCGCGGCGCAGCCAGAGCATGGCCTCGCCGGGCTTGCTGCGCGGCACGGCGTGCAGGAATTTCTGTTGCTGGGACGAGTAGATACCGGCAGCGGCGCAGGCAGAGGCGGCGTCACGGGTGCGCGCGTAGGCGACCGTCGCCTTGATCAGCTGGCGCAGGCTCCACATCAGCGCGCCGAGGATTTCCAGCGGCGAAAGCCCCTCTTCTCGCATGCGATCGAGGCTGCGCACGGCACCGGCCGCATCCCCGGCAAGCACGCGGTCGCTGAGGTCAAAAGCCTGGAAACGGGCGTTATCGGCCACAGCCTGGGTCACATCGTCGGCACTGACGGTCTGCCCCGGAAACAGCAGCGCCAGCTTGGCAACGTCCTGGGCCGCAGCGAGCAGGTTGCCCTCGGTGCGCTCGGCAAGCAGCTTGATCGCATCGGCATCGGCCTTGACCCCGGCCGTGCTGAGGCGGGTTTCGATCCACGGCACGATGTCGGCACCCTTGACCGGCCAGAAGTACAGGCTCGCCCCCACCGTTTCCAGGGCCTTGAACCAGGCCGCGGAGCGCGCCCGCGTTTCGAGCGGGCCGCAGACCACCAGCAACAGCACGTCTTCGGCTGGGCGTTCGGCGATTTCCTGGAGCATTTTCGCGCCGCTCACGTCTGGACCGGCGGCCAAGCGGACTTCGACGATGCGCCGGCTCGCAAACAGCGACATGCTCGCGCAGCTGTCGGCGAGCTGCTGCCAGTTGAAGCCGCGCTCGACATCGAGCACCTCGCGCTCGCTGTACCCCCGCGCCCGCGCCACTGCACGGATCGCGTCCAGACTCTCCTGGATCAACAGCGGTTCCTCACCAGCGACCAGATAAATCGGCGCCAGCGATTTCGACAGATGAGCGGTCAGTTGATGCGGCTTGAGCTGCACGACGGTTCAGCGGGCTGGATTCGGCGGGGAGCGGGCATTGTAGTCGCAGTCCCGGCATTTTCCGGACATTCCGCAACGTCGGACGTAAACTTCGCAATATGCAGAGAAATCTGACCCCTACCGACCGCGTTCTGGCTGCACTCAATCGCGGCCTGTCGACCTGGGCCGCGCGCGGCGATGGCGCCGCGCGCGACAACCCGGCCGCACCGCGCGGCGATACCCGCCTCGACGAGGAAACCCGCCGCCATGTGGCCGGCCTGATGCGGATCAACCACGCGGGAGAGGTCGCCGCGCAGGCGCTGTATCACGGCCAGGCTCTGGTCGCGCGCGATCCGCAACTGCGCGAGCACCTGCTGGCCGCCGCCAGCGAAGAGCGCGATCACCTGCGCTGGTGCGAAGAACGCCTGCAGGAACTGGGCGATCGCCCGAGTCTGCTCGAACCGGTCTGGTATGCCGGCTCGCTGGCAATAGGCGCCGCCGCTGCGCTGGCCGGCGATCGCTGGAGCCTGGGCTTTGTTGACGAAACCGAGCGTCAGGTCACCGAGCACCTGACCGAGCATCTCGATCAACTGCCGGAGGAAGACCTGCGTAGCCGCGCGATTCTCGAACAGATGCGCAGTGATGAAGAACGCCACGGTGCCGAAGCGCGTGAAGCGGGTGCGCTACCGCTGCCGTCACCGGTCAAGACGCTGATGCGTCAGATCGCGCGGGTGATGAAGTTCGGCGCTTACCGGATTTGAGCTGTACCGGGGCCGCAATTCGGCTTGTGGTGGTGTGCATCGTCACCGTCATCAGCACAACGTCCGTGTTCGATCTGGATCGTGATGTGCGTGACCTTGTGGTGCGCATGAATCCATGACTTGATCCGTGCGACGACCTCGTCGCTGACACTGCCTTCGGCGAGCACCGCATGCAGCGTCATCACCGAACGATCCGGCGTCAGCATCCAGTGATGCACATGGTGTACGCCCATCACACCGCTGACGCCTGCAGGCAGCGCTTCCGCAAAGGCAACGGCATCAAACGCCTCTGGCGCGCCTTCAAGCAGCACATGCGCTGACTCGCGCACGAGCCGCCAGGCACTGCGCACGATCAGCAGCGCGACCAGGATCGACAGCAACGGATCGATCGGCATCCAGCCGCTGAACAGGATCACGATGGCAGCGACGATCGCACCAACCGAGCCGAGCAGGTCGCCCATTACGTGCAGCATCGCTCCACGCACGTTCATGTCCTCGTTGGCACCACCGTGGAGGATGAAGAAACTCAGCGCGTTGACGGCGAGGCCACCAATGGCGACGGTTAGCATGATCTTGCCGGCGATCTCCGGCGGCGCGAGCAGGCGCTGCACGCCCTCGACACTGATCCAAGCGGCAATCGCCAGCAACGCCAAGCCGTTGACGAAGGCAACGAGCACCGGCATGCGATGGTAGCCGTAGGAACGCATCGCATCGGGCGGCCGCCGACTCTGCACCTGCGCCCACAGCGCCAGCGCCAGCGCACAGGCATCGGCGAGCATGTGGCCGGCATCGGCGAGCAGCGCCAGCGAACCGGACCACAGGCCGCCCACCACTTCGGCGACCATGAATCCTGCGGTCAGGAACAGCGCCAGCTTCAGGCGCGTACCGCTGGACACGCCGGCGTGCGCGTTCAGTCCGCCATGGCTGTGATCGTGATCATGGTCGTGCGGATGGCCATGGCGATGATCATGCGCATGATCGTGGTCATGACCGGAACGATCCTTGTGCGAGTGGTCTTGCATGCTTCGTTTTGTACGCCTGTGGTCCTTCACTCTAAATGGCTTGGTAGATACCCACAAAAAAGGCAGGCCACGGCCTGCCTTTTCAGTATCCGGCGCCGGTTAGCGCTGGATGTTCTTGCCGTAGAAGATCTCCATGATTTCGCGATTGACGCGTTCACGGATTTTCTTGGCTTCGCGCGGCGGCAGTTCCAATGCACCTTCACCGAACAGATAAGTGTCGAGGTCCATTTCCTTCAGGCGCATCTTGGTGTGGAAGATGAACTCCTGATAGACGTTGACATCGATCATCTGGTATCGATCCTTGCTGTCGGCAGACAGGAAGTCCTGGATCGACTCGACGTTGTGGTCGATGAAGTGCTTCATGCCGCGCACATTGCGGGTGAAGCCGCGCACCCGGTAGTCCATGACCACGATATCCGACTCGAAGGACTTGATCAGATAGTTCAAGGCGCGCAGCGGCGAAATCTTGCCGCAGGTCGAGACGTCGATGTCGGCACGGAAGGTCGAGATGCCCGCGTCCGGATGGGTTTCCGGATAGGTGTGCACCGTGATGTGCGACTTGTCGAGGTGCGCGACGACCGAGTCCTTCTTCTTGCTGGCGACCTTGCCCGTCACCTTGGCCTTCGCCTTGGCGCCCGGCTTGCCCGGCGTCGGCAGGCCATCGTGATGGCCTTCCGAAATCAGCATCGTCACCGAGGCGCCCTGCGGATCGTAGTCCTGGCGTGCAATATTGAGGATATTCGCGCCGACGATGTTGGCGACTTCCGTCAGGATCGCCGTCAGACGCTCGGCGTTGTACGCCTCATCGATGTACTCGATGTATTCCTGCTGATGTTCCTTGGTCCGCGCGTAGCAGATGTCGTAAATGTTGAACGACAGCGACTTCGTCAGATTGTTGAATCCGTGCAGTTTCAGATTCGGGTTATTCGTGGGCTTGGGCTTGGCCTTGGCCAATGCAGTGCTCCGGTCAGCAAATGGCAACGGCTGCGCGAGCAGCCGTCCGTGAACCGCGAATTATGCGGGAATTTGACTGCAAATCCATTACGCGGGGCTGCGAATCTCGTAATCGTGGGTGATCGCCACGCCGCCGCGGGCCAGCATGATCGACGCCGAACAGTATTTCTCGGCCGACAGTTGGACCGCGCGTTTCACGTGGTTATCCGCAAGATCGGTTCCGATGACAACAAAATGTAGATGAATCGAGGTGAACACCTTGGGCTCGGTCTCCGCCCGGCTGGCTTCCAGCTCGACCCAGCAATCGCTGACCTGCTGGCGCGATTTCTTGAGGATCAGCGTCACGTCCACTGCCGAGCAGGCACCTACGCCCATCAGCAACAGCTCCATCGGTCGCGCACCGATATTGCGCCCGCCAATTTCCGGCGGACCGTCGAGAACCACCGAGTGTCCGCTGCCGCTTTCCGCAATAAAGCTGGCGTTTTCAACCCATTTGACTCGCGCTTTCAACAGAAGCTCTCCGACATGAACCTGGCTAGGGATGTGCTATTTTCAGCCAAAATCACAAATACAACCATGCGTTAGGCCCCAAACAGAACCTAGACATGCCGAACCAAGCACTCGCACAAGAGCCCGTCCAAGCATTCATATCTGGGGCGCACAAGCGCAGTTTTCCACCCAAGCACACGATTATTCACGCGGGCGACCAGCCGCAGTCGCTCTATCTGCTGCTAGAAGGCTCGGTCAGCATCATGTTGGAGGATGATGACGGTCGTGAGATCGTTCTTGCCTACCTGGGCCCGGGCGATTTCTTTGGCGAGATGTGCCTGTTCCCGGATCAGCAGTTGCGCACCGCCATCGTCCGCACCCGCACACCGACCCTCGTCGCCGAAGTCGGCTACCAGAACTTCCGCGAACTGGTCAGCAAATATCCGGACATCATGTTCGCCTTGGCCGGTCAGCTCGCCGCTCGCCTGAGAGACACGACGCAGCGCCTCGGCGACCTTGCCTTCCTCGACGTTGCCGGCCGCATGGCTCATGCCCTGCTCGACCTGATCAAGAAACCCGGCGCCGTCGCCCACGCCCGCGGCACGATGATCCGCACCTCTCGCCAGGAACTTGCCCGCCTCGTCGGCTGCTCGCGCGAAATGGCCGGCCGCGTCCTCAAGAAACTGGAGGAAGACGGCATGGTGGTATCGCAGGGGCGCAGTATCCTGATACTCGGCGTGAATCCGCCAGCAGCCGCCTGAGCCCGTTGATTCTCGTGGCCGGTCTTCAGCCGGCCATCAATTCCGCCAGCGCCGCGCTGGGTCGCGCCTGACGCATCAGCGATTCGCCGATCAGGAAGCGATGCACGCCAGCGGCGCGCATGCGGTTGACGTCTTCGCGCGTACCGATCGCGCTCTCGGTGACGACGCTCAATCCCGCGGGCAGCAGGGGCAGCATGTCCAGCGTCGTTTCGAGGCGGGTTTCGAAGGTGCGCAGATTGCGGTTGTTGATGCCGAGCAGCCAGCCGTCACCCGGACCGTTGCCCAGGCCTGCAGACAACACCTGCTCCAGTTCCGCGGCGTCGTGCACTTCGACCAGCACGTCCATGTTCCAGATGCGCGCGCAGTCGTAGAGTGCGTTCAGGCGCGTCGGTGACAGTGCCGCAGCAATCAGCAGGACGCAGTCGGCCCCCAAGGTGCGCGCTTCGACGATCTGCGCTTCGTCAATCAGGAAATCCTTGCGGATCACCGGCAGACCGCAAGACTGGCGGGCCTGCACGAGAAATGCGTTGTGGCCCTGAAAGTATTGCTCGTCAGTCAACACCGACAGGCAGGCCGCACCGCCACGCGCATACTCGCGCGCAATCCATGCCGGATCGAAGTCGGCGCGGATCAGTCCTTTGCTCGGCGAAGCCTTCTTGATCTCGGCGATCACCCCAGCGCGGCCGCTGTCGGCCTTGCCCTGCAGCGCCTTGATGAAACCGCGCGGCGCATCGGCGTTCTGTGCGAGGCGCCCCAGCTCATCCGGCGTGTAGCGTGCGTTGAGACGCGCGATCTCTTCGCGTTTGGTGGCGAGGATGCGATCGAGAATGTCGGCCATCACACGCCCCCTTTGATGCGCTGCGTCGCCTGCACGAACTGATCGAGCTGCGCGCGCGCCTTGCCGCTGGCGAGCGCTACGCGCGCGAGCTTGAGACCGTCTGCAATCGTGCCAGCAAGGCCAGCGACATACAGTGCGGCACCGGCATTGAGCGCGACGATGTCGCGTGCAACGCCGTCCTTGTTCTCAAGCGCTTCAATCAACTTGGCCTTCGATTCGGCTGGATCGGCGACGCGCAGGTTCTGGCTGCCCGCCATCTGCAGACCAAAGTCTTCCGGATGGATCTCGTACTCGCGCAGCACACCGTCGCGCAGTTCGCCAACCAGCGTGCTCGCGCCGAGGGTGATCTCGTCCATGCCGTCCTTGCCCCAGACGACCATCGCGCGCTGCACACCCAGCTTTTCGAGCACGCGGATCTGGATGCCGACGAGATCCGCGTGAAACACACCCATCAGGATGTTCGGCGCACCCGCCGGATTGGTCAGTGGGCCGAGGATATTGAAGATCGTGCGCACGCCCATTTCTCGCCGCACTGGGCCCACGGCCTTCATCGCCGGATGATGGTTGGGTGCGAACATGAAGCCGATGCCGCAGGCCGCAATGCTCTCTGCAACCTGCTCCGGTTGCAGATCGATCTGCGCACCCAGCGCCTCAAGCACATCCGCACTGCCGGACTTCGAAGACACGCTGCGGTTGCCGTGCTTGGCAACACGCGCGCCGGCCGCAGCAGCGACGAACATCGATGCAGTCGAGATGTTGAAGCTGTGTGCGCCGTCACCGCCGGTACCGACGATGTCGACCATGTTGCGATTGTCCGCACCGGCCGGGCTCGGCACCGCACGCGCGAACTCGCGCATCACCTGCGCCGCCGCCGCGATCTCGCCAACGGTTTCCTTCTTCACGCGCAGGCCGGTCAGGATCGCCGCCATCATCACCGGCGAGACTTCACCGCGCATGATCTGACGCATCAGATCAACCATCTCGTCGTGGAAGATCTCGCGATGCTCGATCGCGCGCTGCAGCGCTGCCTGAGGCGTGATGGCCATCAATACGTCTCCAGAAAATTCTTCAGCAGCGCGTGGCCATGCTCGGTGAGGATGGATTCCGGATGGAACTGTACGCCTTCGATCGGCAAGGTCCTGTGGCGCAAACCCATGATCTCGTCGACTGCGCCATCCGCGTGCTGCGTCCAGGCTGTGACCTCGAAACAATCCGGCAGGCCGTCGCGCGCGACGACCAGCGAGTGATACCGCGTCGCCGTGTACGGCGTCGGCAGTCCGCGGAACACCCCGGTGTCGGCATGATGGATACGGCTGACCTTGCCGTGCATGACTTCGCGTGCGCGCGTGACGACACCGCCGAAAGCCTGGCCGATCGACTGATGACCGAGGCAGACGCCGAGGATCGGAAACTGGCCCTTGAGCCTGTCGATCAGTTCCAGACAGATGCCCGCCTCGTTCGGCGTGCACGGCCCCGGCGACAGCA
>JALYJV010000432.1 GCA_030775105.1 Pseudomonadota bacterium
GGTCTGGAAAGCCTGGGCCTCACGCTGGGTCGCAACAGCAGCATTCCGGTGGATGCCTATTCGCGCACCGCGGTCGCCGGCGTGTTTGCGGTCGGCGATGTTACTGATCGAGTGAACCTGACGCCGGTCGCAATCCGCGAAGGCCATGCCTTTGCCGACACTGAATTCGGCGACAAGCCAACAGCCTTCGATCACGCACTGATTCCGACTGCGGTGTTCACGACCCCGGAACTCGGTACCGTGGGTTTGACCGAGCAGCAGGCTTGCGAGCGACATCCCAACGTCGACATCTATCGCGCAGCGTTTCGCCCGCTCAAGGCCACGCTCAGCGGACGCAGTGAACGTGAGCTGATGAAGCTCGTCGTTGATGCGGACACTGGTCGAGTGCTCGGCGCGCACATGATCGGCAACGACGCCGGCGAGATGATGCAGTTGCTCGCGATCGCAATCCGCATGGGTGCGACGAAGACAGATCTTGACGCCACGCTTGCGGTGCATCCGACGGCGGCGGAGGAGTGGGTGACGATGTCCCGCCCTGCGGAACAGCATCGACGCTGAGCCGATTCAGTTTCTGCGGCGACCTCAGCGTCGGCATCTCGATACACCGTGCGCAGGCGCACGGCACTCGATGCGAACGGGCATTTTTGCTTTGTGTTGGCCAACTAAACCCCGTTCGCATCGAGTGCCTGCCCTTCGACAGGCTCAGGACAAGCTCCGCTGGTGTATCGAGATGCCAGCGCGGACCTACGAGGGTCGGGCGATACCCAGCACTGAACGTAACTCTGCAGGCGTCATATAAGACGACGGCACCGCTCCCTCGATCTGGTGGATCAGCTCCACGATCCTGGTGTTGAGCGGCGCAGGAATGTTGCGTTCACGGCCAAGACGAACAATCTCGCCATTGAGCTGATCGACCTCGGTCGTGCGACCGCTGCTGATGTCAGCGACCATCGACGGATAAGCACCTTCCTTGACGCCGTTCTTGAGCTTGGCAATCCACCACAGCAGTGGTGTGCGCCCAACCAGCAAGGCCTTATAGACCGAAAACGGGATCGGCATTGGCAGCTTGTAGGCAATGCCGCTGCGTTCGAGCAATTGCACGGCCTCGTCGGCAACGGCGGCATAGATTGCGCGCAATTCAGGCTGGGTGAACAGATCCTTGAACGTCGTGTGGGTCAGCGCGCAGATCGCGTTGGCGAGATTGATCAGCAGCTTGCCCCAGGCCGCGGATTCGCCGGTGACCTGCTTGACCTGCATGCCGCTGCCGCCGAAGGCACGCAGCAGGCGCTGCTCGTCGCTGCCGATCAGGGCCGAAGCACGTGTCGTGATCTGCGCATGCAGCGGCGATAGCAGCTGACCATTGAACATCACCGACATCGGCACGACGCTCGCATCCGGGAAGCGCTCGCGGATACGGCGCAAGGCACTGATGCCGTTGAGGGTCGAAACGATGGTAGTGCCGGCCGGAATCCGGCCGATCTGCTCCAGCAGGGCGTCGAGCTGCGGGAATTTCACGCAGATCAGCAGGTAGTCGACGCCGTCGAGTGCGAGCGATTGCGTCAGCTGCGGCTTGGCCGCCACAACAGGGGGACGATTCGAGCCGGCATGTTCGACACGAATCGCTGACGCGGCCTGCATCGCGGCGAGATCCTTGTCGCGTACATAGAGCTTGAGCGGTTCCCGCCCGGCATGGCTCAGGTAGGCGGTCAGGATGGTGCCGACCGCACCGGCACCGACGACAAGCATCATGGCGCGTCTCCGCACATCTGGGGCGGCCACCGTGGCGCATGACCCCGGGCAAGTCAACAGGCAAGGCGGGCTGATAACAGGGTCAAGTTCTGGGGCGTCTGCTGTCTGATGATTGGCGCGCAAGGGTGCACAATGGATACTCCAGCGGGTGGATTATCAGGTTCTCTCTTGCGCGGTGGAAGATGAACGACGGCACCCTCAGTTGCGGTGATTGCGGAGCGGGCAACGCCGTCGGCGCACGCTTCTGCAATCAGTGCGGCAGCCGCCTCGGTGAGCCGCAGCGCAGCTATACGCCGCGCCATCTGCAGGACACCCTGGCGCAGCCCGCGACGGTGCAGGGCGAACGCAAGCGCGTGACGGTGTTGTTCGCCGACATCAAGGGTTCGACGCAGCTGGCTGAGCAGGCGGGCGCCGAGCTGTGGCATGAAGTCCTCGATGGTTTCTTCGGCATTCTGTCGCGCGTTATCCATGAATATGAGGGCACGCTCAACCAGTACACCGGCGACGGCATCATGGCTCTGTTCGGTGCGCCACGGGCGCTGGAGGACCATGCCCAGTTTGCTGCGCGTGCCGCGCTCGAAATGCAATCAGAGGTGCGCCGCTTTGCCGACGAACTGCGCCTGAACCACGGCATCAATCTGTCGATGCGCGTCGGTCTCAACAGTGGCGAAGTCGTGGTCGGCCGCATCGGTGACGGCATGCGCAGCGACTACACCGCGCAGGGACCGACGGTAAACCTCGCCGCGCGCATGGAACACATCTGCGAGCCCGGGCGTGTGTACCTGACGCGCGATACCGCGGCCCTGCTCGAAGGCTATTTTCGCCTGCGCCCGCTCGGTCAGACCCAGGTCGCCGGCCTGGATCAGGCGGTTGAAGTCTTCGAGCTGGAAAACAGCCACGGTGTGCGCACGCGCCTGGATCGCAGCCTTGCGCGTTCCGGCTCGCCATTCATCGGTCGCGAGCAGGAGCTGAACCAGTTGCTTGCGGCGATGGAGCAGGTGCGCAACGGCAGCGGACAGGTGGTTGCAGTCGTCGGCAACGCGGGCATCGGCAAGTCGCGTCTATGCCACGAGTTCGCGAATTCCTGCGCGCGCGCAGGCATTGATGTACTGCGCGCGACCGGCGTGCCTTACGCCAGCCGCGTGCCGCTGTTTCCGGTGCGTCAGTTGTTGCGCGCCAAGCTCGGTGTGCCCGAGAACGCCACGGCGCCGGAGGCGCGACGCTGGATTGCGGGTGCTTTATTGCTTGAGGATCAGGCCAATGCGGCAGTGTTGCCGTATGTGTTCGACTTTCTTGGCATTGCCGATGTACGTGAAACCGCAGGCCAGCAAGCAGTGCCCGGCTCAGCGGAGATGATGACGCGCCTCGCCGAGTACTTGCCTTGCGATGCCGGTGCTGCCGCGGGTCGGCCGCAGGTGCTGCTGATCGAAGACCTGCATTTTGCTGATCGGGCGACCGAAGAGTTTCTGCAGCAGCTCGCGACCGTCGTACGCTCGCATCGTTGCCTGATGCTGGTGAACTTCCGTCCCGATTACGCCAGCGATTGGTTGCAGCCGCTGGTCGACGAATCGATCGCCGTGACCGCATTGCAGGCAGCGCACCTGGAGCAACTCGCGCGCAATCTGCTCGGCGGGCATGGGTCGGTGCAGTCGTTGGCCAAGGACCTTGCCGAGCGCGCTGGTGGTAATCCGTTCTTTGTCGAAGAAGCCGTCCTGGCGCTGGCCGAGGGTGGCTGGCTGCAGGGTCGTGCGCGCGAATGGCGCCTGGTTCGTCCGATACAGGAGTGGCCGCTGCCGGACAGCGTGCAAGCCCTTCTGGCATCACGCGTCGACCGCCTGCCTGATCGTCTGCGCGCCCGTCTGCAATCCTCGGCTGTGATCGGCCAGGACTTCGATATCGATGTGCTGGCGACGCTGACGGGCGAAG
>JALYJV010000433.1 GCA_030775105.1 Pseudomonadota bacterium
ACCAGGGCCTGACCGATGACCTGCCCGCCGAACACGCTCTTGCCGCCGAGATCGCGCGATTGCCCGCGAAACAGGTTGGCCTCTAGGGTTTCGAGGTCGAGGAGGTTCACCAGATCCTGCAGAATGCGATTCATGAGTACACAGCGGCGTAAGCGAGACGCAAGATTAATGGATAGTCGCGCCTGGCGGCTTGGCCGGCGGGCCAGCAAATCCCGATTCTGGCCATTGGTTGGGCTTGGCCGATGAAGTGCCGCATCAGGTGCGGTGCGTGCTGTACCGCGCCCTCGATCTCCTCGCCGATTCCCGGTATGCCCAACGGAAAACCAGCGGGCGTCCCCTGTGTCCAGCTCGATGAGGCCATGCAATGCCGCTTGTTCGGTGATCCTCGCCGTCCCGCTGTCTGTGGGAATTTGCAGCCGATGGTCGAGATGTGCGGACAGACGCGCGACCAGGCGCTGCTGTATCTGTCGCAGCTTGAGCGACTGACGCTTCCTGGCATTGACAGCCTCTAGATCCGGCCGCGGAAGCTGTCCTGCTGCTGCGTCTGTATTGCCTTGCCGCCGCGCAACTGGCGTGTGTTCCAGCCCAGGCGCACGCCGACATCCGGGCGGGTGTCGCAGGTCAGGGTCAGTTCAAGCGTGTCGTTCGCTTCAATCTGGAGCGGATCGAGCAAGGGGAGATAGATCTGTTCCCAGTGTGTCGCGATCTCGAATGGCGACGTGGAAAGCTGTACGCCCGGCAACAGATCTGCTTCCCACCACAGCGCAAAGCCGCTGATCAGCGATGATGGCAGATCCTTGGCTTTCCAGGTGACCGCCTGTGTGCGTCGGCTGCGTGGCGCAGGTCTGCCTGGGCTGACATCAAGATCATCCCAAAGGCGCGCGGTTGCGGCGCTGCCGCCGAGATCCGTCGGCGTGATGGTCTTCACATACATGTTGTTGAGGCTGACGGTGCGCGCAACCGACAGGTCCAGATCAAAGCCGACGCCGGGCCAGATGTCGATTTCACGTTGCAGGCGATCCGTGAGCACAGGTGCTGCAAACTGGCGCAGAGCATACGGAAGAATCGCGCCGCCCGGCTTAAGGAAGCGCCGCGCATCGATGGCGGTTTCGAGAAAGCCTTCTTCCAACGCGAAGTTGCCGAGTGTTTCGGTGACGACGATGTCCGCCGCGAGCTTGCGCTGATACTCGCCCGAATGAGCCTTGATGAAGCGCAGGCCGTCGATCCCATTGCACCGCGCCAGGTTCTCCGCCATGTCGAGCATGTCGGTGTACTCGATCAGCGTGCACTGCCGCGCGCCAAGCTTGCGCGCGAGAAAGCTCAGGAAGCCGGTGCCTGCCCCGATATCCAACACGGTCGACTCGCCTGGCACCACGAGCTGCTTGAGCGCCTGGTGAAAAGCCGCATTGCGCGGTGCGTCGCCCAACAGCTTGCGGTGGAGTTCGATTTCGCTCATGGGCAGATCAGATTCATGCGATGGGTGCAAGCGCGGCGGCACACAGGTGCATGAGATGTCGCACCCCGGCGCCGGATTTTGTGGGTAGTCTGCCAGTCCGACCCCGCACTCGGCTAAACTGCGCGCCGCGCCGGTATAGCTCAGACGGTAGAGCACCTGATTTGTAATCAGGGGGTCGCGGGTTCGATTCCTGCTGCCGGCACCATCGCCACATGTGCAAAGTACGTTCGGCAATCAAGCGAACGGCGAAAAATTCCCAATCGAATCCGCGACAAGCGAACTCGGGTTCGCCCAGCCGGATGCCGGCTGGCATGACATCGCGACGCGATGTCACCCGCAGGGCGAGCGCAGCGAGTATTTCTGCTGCCGACACCACAGCTCTACACGCAAAGTACGTTCAGTAATCGAGCGAACGGGAAAAACTCCCTATCGAACCCGCGATAAGCACGCTCGGGCTTGCCCGCAAGGCGGAGCGTAGCAAGTACTCCTGCTGCCAGCTTCGAGACTCATTCTCTTTCAGGCAATTTCCAGTGATTCGAGCGGGGTGCGTCGGCTCGAATGCGAGACGAATCCGCCAGACAGCATCAGGTATTTACGTGGGCAACTGACCGCATGATGTTGTCTGCGTTTGCCACGCTGCGGAACGTTCTTCACCCAGCAAAATGCGGCATCGCACCATATGTCTAGTGGCTTTCACTCAGTTTTGTTGCAGATTCTTGACGCAGTTCACAAGCGAGGACTAGGCTCGGGGCGACGTTGCAAAAAAGCCGCCAACTGAACTTACCCGGGGGTAACCCTGTTCGGTTGGACCGTCTCGTTCTCATGGGAGTGAACTGATGGAAATTTCCAAGCGCAAGCGTGCGGGAGACATTTTTCTCCGCACCGCAATCGCAGCTGTAGTTACAAGCAGTTTCTCGTCCGGCGCAGCGGTTGCGCAGGAAGCCGCCGCCGCGGCAGAGAGTAAAGAAGCCACCAAGCTGGATACGATCGAGGTCACGGGCTCACGCTTGACCCGTGCCGCTGTCGAGGGAGCGTTGCCGGTCGCTGTCATTGACCGCGCCTCGATCGAGGCAAGCGGCTTCACCTCTGTGGGTGATTTGCTGCGCAACACGGTGTTCAACTCGTCCGGTGCGTTCCGCGCGCAGTCGGGCAGTTCGGCGCAGTCACTGATCTCGGTCGATCTGCGTGGTCTCGGCTCCGAGCGCACACTGGTGCTGATCGATGGTCGTCGCGCACCGAAGGCGCCGTTTGCACCGACCGCGCAGGATCTCAACGCCGTGCCGCTGGCAGCCGTCGAGCGCGTCGAAATCCTCAAGGATGGTGCTTCCGCCATCTACGGCGCAGATGCGATCGGCGGTGTCATAAACATCATCACGCGCAAGGACTTCGAAGGCGTCGAGATCACCCATCAGCTGCAGGGCACCGACCGCAAGGGCGGCGATATCGAGCAGGGTTCGGTCACTCTGGGCGTCAACGGCGAGCGCGGCAATCTGGTCGTCGGCGCGTCGTACTTCAGCCGTGACATCATTTTTCAGCGTGACACGCTGTACGCCCCGCGCGGCGGCAGCTTCTTCTCCAACAACATCATCGTCTCGCGCGACACGGACCGAAACGGAGTCTTCAACCCCGACCCGGATAGCGACGATTTTGGTGGCGACGAGTACATCTATGCGGCGGTCCCGAACGGTTGCCCGAACACCGATCCGGCGTTCTACCTGATTCCGAGCGGTCTGTGCGGCTACGACTTTGCGCTGGTCGCGGCGGACGAGGCCGAGGTCCAGAACCAGGGCCTGTTCGCAAAGGGCACGTTCGAGATCAGCGATACCTGGAATGTCGGCGTCAACGCCAGCATCAATCGTGCGAAGTCTTTCGGCCGCTATGCACCGGCTCTGAACGACTTTGCGCTGTCGATTCCGGTCGACAGCCCGTTCCTGGATAACGAGGACATCGTTCAGCTGGGC
>JALYJV010000434.1 GCA_030775105.1 Pseudomonadota bacterium
GTGCGGGCCCTGCACGCACAGGGGTACCGGATCGCGATCGCGACCGGCAAGGCGCGGCGTGGTCTCGACCGTTCGCTTCGCCATCATCCGGAACTCGCGCAGCTGGTGATCAATTCACGCTGCGCCGACGAGAGTGCTTCCAAGCCGGATCCGCTGATGCTGACCCAGTTGCTCGAAGCCGAGGGCCTGCGCGCGGATCAGGCGCTGATGATTGGCGATACCTCATATGACATGGTGATGGCGAGCGCAATCAGCATGCGTGCGGTCGGCGTCGCCTGCGGTGTGCATGATCCGGCGCGCATGCTCAATGCCGGCGGGCACTCGGTCATTGACGATGTGGCGGCATTGCCAGCCTGGATTACGGCTCGGGTCACTGCCTAAACCTAAAAAGGATAGCCAGCGTCCCTGAGCAGGCGGTGGGTCAGGATCAGCGGCAGGCCGACCAGGCCGGTGGGGTCGGTACTTTCGATCGCATCGAACAGGCTGATGCCCAAGCCCTCGCACTTGAAGCCGCCGGCGCAGTCGTAGGCCGGTTCGGCATCGACGTAGTGTTCGATCTCGGCCTGGCTCAGGCGCCGGAAGCGCACCGTCGTGACATCCAGGCCTTCATATAAGCCTGCCGGGGTGAGCAGGGCCAAGCCGGTTAGAAACTCCACGGTTTGGCCCGAAGCGCATTGTAATTGCTCGATTTGCTGCACCCGGCCGCCGGGTTTACCGGTGATGCGCCCAGCGACGACGGCAGTCTGGTCGGAGCCGAGGATCCAGGCTTGTGGCGCGCCCACCTGAACCGCCCTGGCCTTGGCGACTGACAGCCGCCGGGCCAGCGCGTGCGGGGCTTCCCCGGCAAGCGGGGTTTCATCGACGGCCGACGGCACTGCACGAAACCCCAGCCGCAGCCGCGCCAGCAGCTCGGCGCGGTACTTTGAAGCAGATCCGAGGAGCAATTCCGGCGGGGCTGCCGGGGCGTGATTAGGCATTGAATTTCTTTGACATTAAAGGGGCTCGTCACTATGATGCGCGGCCCTTGTACGGGGCAAGTCATGAGTATTCCGCGCGAGGTTGTCGCCTCTGTGGCGGTTGCACAGGGTTATCGGTTTGGTGGTGAATTCGGCATCAGCCTGGCCCCACGGCTGCGCGAGGTTGCCGGAGCCCGGGCGCTACCCGAGCCGCTGCAGATTGATCTGCTGGCGGACGCGTATCGCGGCCAGGGTCGCTTGCGTGGCACCGTTCGCGGCAGTTGGCAGCTTGAATGCCAACGCTGCAACAAGCCATTCCGCGCATCGCTTGATCTGAAGCTGGATCTGGCGCTGGTACATAGTGAAGAGGCGGAACGCGCTTTGCTGTCAGAAGCCGATCCGTATTTGGTGCAGGACGATCAGCTGCCGCTACATGATCTGATCGAAGAAGAGTTGCTGTTGGCGCTGCCGGTGTTTCCGCGTTGCGAGTCGTGCGAAAATGCCGTCGAGGCCGCAGCGAAGTCGCAGCCGCAAGCACCGCAGCACAAGCCGGAACGGGAAAATCCGTTCGCGGCCTTGAAGCAGCAGTTGAAGTCCAGTCAAGAGTAGTGGGACGGTTTTCGTCCGACGGAGTTAGCAATGGCAGTCCAGGATTCCAAGAAGTCGCGCTCCAAGCGTGGTCACCGTCATGCCCATTGGGCGAACAAGGCGAAGGCCCCGACTTTGTCGACGGACCCGACCTCGGGTGAAACGCATCGTCGTCATCACATCACCGCGGATGGTTTCTATCGCGGCAAGAAGGTGATCGACAAGTCAGTCGTCGAGGCTGGCGAGTAAGGCTTTACTCGCCGATCACTCGGCGAACAAACGCCAGGCTTATAGCCAAGCGCACCTAGACAGCGGGCGAGTCTTGAACCAAGCTCCCGTTGTTCTCGCATTAGACGCAATGAGCGGCGATCACGGCCACAAGGAGGTCGTGGGTGCTGCTCTTTTGGCGTTGGCGGCGCATCCGGAATTGCGGCTGATTCTCGTCGGTGACGAGACTGCGCTGCGCGAAGATTTAAGGCAGCGCCACTTCAAGGACGAGACACGCGTGCGAATCCAGCATGCGACCGAAGTGGTCGGGATGGACGAATCACCGTCCAAGGTGCTGCGCAACAAGAAAGACTCGTCAATGCGGGTCGCGATCAACCTCGTCAAAGAGGGCGCTGCCCATGCGGCAGTGTCCGCCGGCAACACCGGCGCTCTGATGGCGACTGCCAAGTTCGTGCTCAAGACCCTGCCGGGCATCGACCGTCCGGCGATCATCTCCGCGATTCCATCAGTCAACGGGCATGTCCACATGCTCGATCTCGGCGCCAACGCGGAATGTTCGGCAGAACAGCTCCTGCAGTTTGCGGTGATGGGCTCGGCGCTGGTGTCGTCGACGCTGGGCATCGAAAGTCCCAAGGTCGCCTTACTGAATATCGGCGAGGAAGAGATCAAGGGCAACGAAGTCATCAAGCAGGCAGCGCAGATGCTGCAGGCTTCGAGCCTGAACTATATCGGCTACGTCGAAGGTGACGGCGTGTTCCTGCGCGATATCGACGTCGTCGTCTGCGACGGCTTTGCCGGCAACATTGCATTGAAGACCGGCGAAGGCGTGGCCAAGCTGATCTATCACTTCCTCAAGCAGGAATTCACCCGCTCGATTTTCACCAAGATGGCGGCGTTTCTCGCCATGCCTGCGCTCAAGGCGCTCGGTGGTCGCATCGATCCGCGCAACTACAACGGTGCGAGTTTTGTCGGTCTCAACGGCATCGTCATCAAGTCGCATGGCAGCGCCGATGCCCAGGCATTTGCGGCGGCGATCCGCGTCGCACTGCGTGAAGTCGAGAATGAAGTGCCGACCCGCATCAGTCGCTTGATGTCGGCAACTCAGGCTGCGGTGACCGCGCCGATCTAGGGACGCGCTGTTCGTTGAAGCACGCGGCTGCGTGCGCGCCCAGCAGGCTTATTTCACCAGCGTGTTGAGGTCAAAGATCGGCAGCAGAATCGCGAGCACGATCAGCAGCACAACGCCGCCCATCACGAGAATCAGCACCGGCTCGAACACGCCCATGACAGCCGCCACGGTGTTCTCGACTTCGCGTTCCTGATTCTCGGCCGCGCGATCGAGCATCTCGTCGAGTGAACCGGAGGATTCGCCGCTGGCAATCAAGTGCACGGTGATCGGTGGAAACAGTTTGCTGGCGGCGAGAGAACGCGACAGCGAGGCGCCTTCGCGTACACGGATCGCCGCGCTTTCGATGGCTTCGCGCATTGGCAGGTTGCTGACGACCTGGGTGCCGATCTGCAGGGCATCGAGAATTGGTACGCCACTGCCGAACAGGATGCCCAGCGTACGTGTGAAGCGACCGGCATTCGCACCGCGTACAAGGCGACCGATCATTGGCAGTCGCAGGATGTAACGATGCACGCGGCGCTTGAAGGCATCGCCCCGCATCATGCGCCGGAACAGGAAGCTGCCGGCAGCGAGCGCGATCAGCAGGAAAATGCCGTAGTCGCGCAGAAAATCGGAGAGTGCGATCAGGCCGGTGGTCAGGGCCGGCAGCTCGGCGTCGATGCTGGTGAACACTTCGACGACCTGTGGTACGACATAGGTCAGCAACAGCACGACGACCGAGATCGCGACCAGCGTCAGGATCGCCGGGTAGACCGCAGCGAGCATCAGCTTGGATTGCATCTGCTGCCGCCGCTCCACGTAATCAGCGAGGCGTTCGAGGATGTAGTCGAGCTTGCCGGATTGTTCTCCGGCTTCCACGGTAGCGCGAAACAGAGTCGGGAAGGCATTCGGAAACTGTTCCAGTGCCTGCGCAAGCGAAGTGCCTTCGACGACGCTGGCGCGCACCCCGAGTGCGACACGTTTGACCCGCTTGCTCTCGCTTTGCTCGGAGACCGCGGTCAGCGACTCGTCGAGCGGCAGACCGGAACGCACCAGGGTCGCGAGTTGGCGGGTGAACAGCGCGAGTTCATTGCTGTTGATGTTGCCGCCGCGACTGAACAGCGAAGAAGTCGCAGATTGCTTGGCTTCGGCAACTTCGCGCACGTCCAGCGGCGACAGACCGCCATCGCGCAGCAGCTGGCGCGCATGGCGTGGCGTATCGCCTTCGATCAGGCCCTTGGTTTCGCGACCGCGGGCATCGAGCGCGCGGTATTCGTAGGCGGACATGTCAGTTGGGGATCAGGAGGTGCGAAGCGCGAGACGTCACGACTATTCTTCGATCGTCACGCGCAGGACTTCGCGCAGTGTCGTCACACCGGCGATGACCTTGTTGCGACCCGACTGCATGATGCCCGGGCTGCGTGAGCGTGCGTAGGCCTCGAGCGCCTGTTCGGAGGCGTTGTCGTGGATCATCGATTCGAGCTTGCGATCGATCTCGATGATTTCATGAATGCCGCTGCGACCGGCAAAACCCATGTGACGGCACAGCGGGCAGCCGACCGGTTTGTACAGCGTCAGCGGTTTGTTCGGATCGAGCGCCAGCTGTTCCTTCTCGACCAGACCAGCTTCGTAGGGTTCCTTGCAGTGTTTGCACAGTTCGCGGACGAGGCGCTGCGCAACCAGACCCACCAGCGATGACGACAGCTGGTAGGGTTCGACGCCCATGTCGCGCAGGCGCGTGACGGCGCCTACCGCGGTGTTGGTATGCAGGGTCGACAGCACGAGGTGACCGGTCTGCGAGGCCTGCACCGCGATCTGCGCGGTATCGAGGTCACGGATTTCACCGACCATCACGACGTCCGGGTCCTGACGCAGGATTGCGCGCAGCCCGCGCGCGAAGGTCATATCGACCTTTTGATTGACCTGGGTCTGACCGACGCCATCGATGTTGTACTCGATGGGATCTTCGACGGTCATGATGTTGCGCGAGCGATCATTGAGTACCGACAGCGCCGAGTACAGTGTTGTCGTCTTGCCGGAGCCGGTCGGGCCGGTGACCAGCAGAATGCCGTAGGGGCGATGGATCGTCCGCTTCAGCGTATCGATCTGTTCTGCGGACAGACCGAGCTGTTCGAGGTCGAGCTTGTCGGCCTGCTTGTCGAGAATACGCATCACGACGCGTTCGCTGTTCTGCCCGGTCGGAATCGTCGAGACACGCACGTCAACTTTGCGGCCGCCGAAGGCGCGCGAGATGCGGCCGTCCTGCGGCAGACGCTTCTCGGCAA
The DNA here is from genome assembly GCA_030775105.1 of Pseudomonadota bacterium. Taxonomy (GTDB): domain Bacteria; phylum Pseudomonadota; class Gammaproteobacteria; order Nevskiales; family Nevskiaceae; genus Solimonas. Next base: position 5,166 of record JALYJV010000434.1, read on the forward strand.
TGTCCAGCTTCGCCATCACCTTGATGCGCGAGACCAGGCGTGCGGCGAGTGCGCGCGGCGGTGACATGATTTCGCGCAGCACACCGTCGACGCGGAAGCGCACGAGCAAGCGGGTTTCGAAGCTCTCGATGTGGATGTCGGATGCGTTCTCGCGGATCGCCTCGACCAGCAGACCGTTGATGAATTTTATGACCGGCGCGTCGTCGTCCGATTCCAGCAGGTCCTGGTTATCCCGCAACGCCAGCGCCAGTGCGTCGAGATCGGCCTCGTCGTCGTTGAGGCCCTCCATCAGGCTTGCGCTCGTCGTCGTCTGGCCTTCATAAGTGCGCGACAGCAGCGCATCGAATTCCTGCGGCGTCACCGGCTGCAGGCGCACCGGACGACCGACGAAGCGACGGGTTTCCTGGACGGCGTCGATCGCCACACCCGGGCGCGTTGCGACAACGACATGATCGCCCTGATCGGTGGTGACAATCAGGCCGTGACGCTTGGTGAAGGTGAACGGCGGTCGGCGCAGTACAGGCTGCATGCTTACTGACCGCCGAAGGAGGGCTGCTGTTCTTCGCCCGCAGGCGCTGCCGGCTTGGGCACCGGTGCCGCTTTCGGTGCCTGAGCCGGGGCCGGCGTTGCCGGTGTAGATAGTGTCTTCGGTGTGATCAGTTGCTCGCTCCGGACCGCAGCGGGCTCGTCGACCGGTGCTTCTGACGGTGCTTGTGGTGGTTCCGGGACGACCAGCGTTTCCGTCAGCGCGTCTTCAGCGGCCCCGGACGCAGTCGGGAGTGTTTCCGCGGCAGGCGCGATGAAGTTCGGCGCATCCGGATCAACCCAGCTGTCAAACTGATTGAGGATCGGACGAGTGGTGCCGAGCAGCGGGCCGGCACCGGTGGCGGCATTGATCTGTGCCTCGCGCATGGAGTCGTACTTCATGCGCGTGTAGTAGTCGCCGTCCTCGCGTTTGCGCAGGACCGACGGTCGGATGAACACCATCAGGTTCTGCTTGGTCTTTGTCACCGAGCGCGATTTGAACAAGGCACCCAGCAGAGGGATGTCGCTGAGCAGCGGAACACCGGTCTTGGTGTCGTTCATCTGGTCATCGATGAGGCCGGCAATGACGAGGATCTGGCCGTTCTCGACACCGACGACGTTGCTCAGCGTACGCTTGTTGGTCACCACGTTGGCGGTGCCGGCGGTACCGCTCGCGACGCTGGAAACCTCAAGATTCAGCTTGAGCTTGACCGACTCGCTTTCGCCGCTGATCTGCGGCGTCACCGACAGCGTCAGACCGACGTCCTTGCGTTCGATGGTCTGGAACGGATTGACCGAGTTGCTGGTGCCGCCGGTATTGGAGAACGAGCCGGTCTGGAACGGTACTTCCTGGCCCACCGAGAACTTGGCTTCTTCGTTGTCGAGCGTGACCAGGGTCGGTGTCGACAGAATGTTGGTATCGCCATCGCCCTTGAGGGCCTTGAGCAATATGCCGAAGGTCGTGCCGTTGCTGCCGCCGTCGACGGCGCCGGCAACGGTCAGGCCGGAGCCGATCAGGCCGATCGCGCTGGCGGCCAGATTGGAGGTGCTGCCGGTGGCGCGGCCGAGATTGCCAAGCAAGGTCGCTGTGCTGTTGTTGTTGATGCCGGCCGCGGCGATACGATCCTCGTTGAACACCGCCCAGTCGACGCCGAGGTCGCTCGATTTGTTGGCGCTGACTTCGGCGATGATACCTTCGACCAGCACCTGTGAACGACGAATGTCGAGTTGGGCAATGACATCGCGAATCTGCCGCATGGCCTTGGGTGCGGCCGTGATGATGATTGCGTTGGTGTCCTTGTCGGCGAGAACGCGTGTTCCGCCGGAAGCACCACCGCCACCGCCACTACTGGTCGGAGCCGCTGCAGCTGTGCCACCACTGCTCGTGGTCTTGTCGGCCTGCGCTGCCTGCTGGGCATAGCCTTCGAGGATCGGTGCGAGGTTCTCGGCGCTGGCGTAGCGTAGATACACCACCTGGGTCGCGCCGCCATCGGCCAGCGGAATATCGAGCTGGGCAATGATGTCGAGAAATTTCTGGCGCTCGGTCTTGTCGCCGCCGATCAGCACGCTGTTGCTGCGCTCGTCGGCGATGATCGTCGTCGGTTTGGTCGTCGGGTCCGCCTGCTTGTCCTGCTGCGTCATGGCCGTCAGCACGCGTACGACTTCGCTGGCGGCGGCATTCTGCAGGCGTACGTATTCGATGTCGCGATCGCCGGACTGATCCATCTGAGCAATCAGCTTGCCGATGCGCTCCACGTTGGCGGCGCGGTCGGTGATGATCAGTGTGTTGCTGGGCTGGTAGGCGGCAAGATGGCCCCACTGCGGCACCATCACGCGCAGGATCGGCACCAGCTGCGCAGCGCTGACGTTCTGCAGCTGGAAGACGTGGGTGACGACTTCATCGAACGGTCGGCCTCTGGTCTCACCGAAGCGGCCGCTGCCTTCCTGCTTGGCAGTGGCTTCCGGGATGATCTTGATGGTGTCGCCCGACGGAATCGCGGCAAAACCGTTGACCGACAGCACCGCGAGGAAGGTTTCGTAGAGCCCGTCCGAACTCATCGGCGAGGAGCTGATCACCGTGACCTTGCCCTTGACGCGGGCATCGACGATGAAATTCTTGCCGGTGACCTCGCTGACAGTCGCGATCAGCGTGCTGATGTCGGCGTCCTTGAGGTTGAGCGTGATATCGGCGCGGGCAGGGGCCGCGAAGAACACCAGCAGCGCGAGCCCGAAGGCGGCGACGTTATTGCGCATGGTCATTGTCAGTTGAGGCTTAGGTTCAGGTTTTGGACCTGACCGCCACGTTCGATCGTCAGGGATACTGCATTGGCCTGGCCCAGGTCACTCAGCAGTTGCAAGGCCTTCTGGGTATCGTCCAATTGTATGCCATTGACCGAAGTGACCAGATCACCCGGGCGCAGGCCCAGCTCCTTGAACATCTCGCGCTCTCGGCCTGGATAGACTCGATAGCCCTTGAGCTGGTCGCCAACCTTTGCCGGCTGCACCCGCATGTAGTTCGAGGCCTTGGTCGGGTCGGCCATGATCTCGTCGCGGATCTTGCCGAGCATGGCGGTCGTGTCGGCGCTGGCCGCGGGAGCAGCCGCTGCAGGGTTATAGGTCGTCGCCGTGCTCGGCGCCTCCTTGTTCAGGCGCAGGGTTTCGTACTTGCCGCCGCGGAGCAGAATCACGCGTTCCGGAAAGATCGCTTCGAGCTTGGTGCCGGATACCACTGTGTCACCGATTGCGAAGGGCTTTTCCTCGCCATTGTCCGGGGCAATCAGCGCGCGTGAATCCTTTTCGCCGCCGGCCAGGATGCCGAGCAGGGTCAGATTCAGGCGGGTATCCGGGGCTTCGGCGGGCTTGCCGTCGGTACCCAGCGGCGCGGCTTCGCCAAACATCCTGGCCGCAATCAGGCTGTCGACGGCGTTACCTGCCTGCTTGTTCCGCGCCTTGGCCGCGACTGCGGGCGGTGGTTGCCAGCGCGCCGTCTCGGGCAGCGGCATCACCACCCAAACGAGGGTGGCGAGCAACCAGGCAATCACGATCACAAGCAGCAGCGAACTCAGCTGCGGCAGGTGGCGGCCATAGCGTTCGTAGACCTGCGCAGCGCGCTGGAGGCTGATAGTGTCAGACATCCCCACATCATAACCCGCACGGCCCTGATCACTGTAGGGTTCAGGGCCAACAGGCACATAATCACCACAATTTGGCGGCACCGACTGATCGCAGGATTCGGGTCACAATCGGGCGGTGAATTCTGAGTAACTGGCGCAGGGTGAGCAGGAACGCTGGGCAGCTTCCGGGGGAAGGGATGTCGAAACGCAGTAGCTCTATCCGATGGGCCATCAGCGCCGGCGTATTCGCGCTATTCCTAGTCCACACGGCGCGCTTTCTGCCTGCGCGGCTGCTCGATGTGGTCGAGGCATTTACCTATGACGCCCGCGTCACCTTGAACATGCCGGGTACGCCAGATCCGCGGGTGGTGATCCTTGATATCGATGAGCGCAGTCTCGCTGCAGAAGGCTGGCCGTGGCCACGGACAAAATTTGCCCATCTGGTCGATCAGCTGTTCGATCGCTACAAGATCGCAGTGCTCGGCTTCGACATCGTTTTTGCCGAAGCCGACGACAATGCACAGCAGCTGTGGCAGCGTCTGGCGAGCGAAGACTTTGCCGACGTGCCGGCAGTAGTCGAGCGCTCTGCGCAGATCAGCGCTGGCCTCGACTATGACGGCGCATTTGCCCGCGCCGTGCAGGGTCGACCGGTGGTGCTGGGGTATTTCTTCAAGCCGATTGTGCAGAGCGGCGAAGCGCCGACAACGGGCGCAATCTGCTCGCCGTTGCTCGATGCACAGGCAATAAAGCTGTACGACGTCGGCTTCATGCAGGCCAAGGGATACGGCGGCAATGTCGAGCGCCTGCAGGCGGCGACACCGGGCTGCGGCTTTTTCGACAATCCGATTGCCGCTGAGGATGACGGCGTCTTCCGTCGTGTGCCGCTGCTGCAGCAGTTCGATGGCGCGGTTTATCCCTCACTGGCGCTCGCAGTCGTTGCCCAGGCCCTGGGCAATCCGGCAGTCAGCCTGCGCTTCGATCCGCCCGATGTACGCACTTCACTGCATCTGGAGAGCCTCGACCTCGGTGGCCTGAGCGTGCCGGTCGACGAGCGCGTCGCCGCCTATGTGCCGTATCGCGGTGACAACCGCACGTTCACCTTCGTGTCCGCGGTCGATGTGCTCAACGGCACGCTGGCCAATCCCGAAGTGCTTCAAGGCGCCATTGTCCTCGTCGGCGCAACGGCCGCCGGCTTGCTCGATCTGCGCAGCACGCCGGTCAACAAGATATTCAACGGCGTCGAGGTACACGCCAATCTCGTGTCGGGCATGCTCGATGGGCGCATCCTGCAGAAGGCGCCGTACTACAGCGGCATCGAAACCGTTCTGCACGCGCTGATCGCGATCCTGCTGACCTGGACGTTTGCGCGCCTGTCGCCGGCAGCCAGTGCCGGTGTCGGCATCGTTGTGGTGATCGCCGTGATCGGCATGGCTTTCGGACTGTGGTCGGGCGCTGATTTCATCATGCCGATGGGCGTGCCGGTCGTATTCACACTGAGCCTGTTCATGGCACACCTGATGTACGGGTATCTCGTCGAGTCGCGCGGCAAGCGCAAGTTGTCCCGCCAGTTCGGCCAATACGTGCCGCCGCAGGTGGTCGAGGAGATGGCCGAGCGGCCTGAGACGGTTTCCATGGACGGCGAGAGCCGTGAGATGACGGTGCTGTTCTCCGACGTCCGCGATTTCACCAGCATCTCGGAAAAGCTCGACGCGCGTGCGGTTGCTGCGCTGATGAACCAGTACCTGACGCCGCAGACGGCGGTGATCCAGAAGTATCGCGGCACCATCGACAAGTACATGGGCGACGCCATCATGGCGTTCTGGGGTGCGCCCCTGCCAGACCCGAAACATGCGACGCAGGCTCTGCTTGCAGCGCTGGACCTGATCAAGTCGGTGCGTTCGCTCGATGCCGCATTCGAAGCCAAGGGCTGGCCGCGCCTGAACATCGGCATCGGCATCAACAGCGGACGCATGAGCGTTGGCAACATGGGTTCGGAGTTCCGCGTTGCCTACACCGTGATGGGTGATGCGGTGAACCTCGGCTCGCGCCTCGAGGCGCTGACCAAGATCTATGGTTCGATGATCATCTGTTCGGAATCCACCCGCAATGC
>JALYJV010000435.1 GCA_030775105.1 Pseudomonadota bacterium
GGGCGCCGACAACCGCCGCCGGGTCATCGAGATCAATCCGCCGCCCAGGGCGTTTTATCCGGATGAGGCTTCCTCCCATCTCTACAGGCCCAGCGTCCGGCACCTGGTGCTCGAGCTCGACCCCGTCCAGCACCCACCGATTTCTGATCGCGCCTGCGGCACCAAGGATGTCGACCAGATTCTGGCCGACATCCGCAAGGACCGATCCGTGCGCACGGATCGTGGAAAGATTGCCCGGACCCTGCCCGGCCAAATTCTCGATTACGACAATGACGTCACGCTGGTGCGGACGCTGTTTCAGCGCGCCGGTGATCCGACCGGAGGCGCGGCGTACTACGCGGGATTTCCGCTCACCGCTTTCCGAGAAATGATGCTGGCCGCCGCGGGCATCCGCGTTCGCGTCGACGGAGACTGGCCCGACGATGTCGTGGTCGGCAGCGCCGGCGTACCCAGAATCGATGCCTTTCGCTTCAGCGTCGAATCGCTGCGGCAAGCGGCGGCAACCGCCATTGCCAATCCACGGACTCCTCGATATCAGCGACACAATCTGGTCACGGCCTATACAACAATCACGCTGCTGACCGGGTCGCTTCATCGATTTGTCCGCGACCCCTTCCACGATCCCTGCCTGTTCCTCGTCGGGGACTCGACGGCAATCAGCGCAGACAAGGCGGCCTCCCAGTCGCACCACACACGGCTCTCCCCTTTCGGGGCGTTATTGCAGGCGCAGCTCACGCACTACCAACAGCACCTGCGTACGCTGGGAGACGAACTGCTCAGAGCCGGCGACGCCTTGGCGTATGACATCCTGGATCTGCTCGACACCGACAGGAACGGTCGTCCTTTCCGCCGCCGCCCTCGCCAGCTGCCTTTCCTGTTCTTTCTGACCAACAAGAATCAGCTTGAACGCGTGACGTTCACGTCGTTCCAGAAGGTCGTGGGCGACTGGCCATGGCATCCATCGGCCCACCGGCATCTGATGTCGACGCTGCTACGCGAAGCTCGCGTTCCCGCTGAATACATCGACCATGTGCTCGGGCACTGGCAAGCGGGTGACTCACCGCTGGGTCACTGGTCGATCCTGCGAGCCGATGACTATCTGCTTCCCGTCAGGGACGCCATCGAGAAGCTGCTCCCCGAACTTGGCTTCGCCGAACTGCACGGCCTACACGCACATCGCCCCCGACAGCGGCGGAAGATGCCTTCGAGGATCAGGCCGACAACCACTCCAGCCTTCGGTCCGATCGCACGGCAGGAGGCGCGCAGCGCTTCTCAGGATCAAGACAAGGAGGTCGTTGAAAGCATCTGGTTGCGGACCATGGATCATAGCCTGGTCGACCCTACAAAAACGACGAGGATTCCGGACGAACTGGTCCGCGAGGTCCGCGCCCGAATCAGCAGGCGCTCGGCCGCCTATCCCGAGCGCATCCAGAACCAGCTGCTTCTGCTACGCGAACATACGATGCAGTTGCGGAGCTTTGGCGTGGACGTGTTGGTCCCGGGGATCGCATATCGGCCGGCAGAAACGCCGCCTGCGGTTGCTGATCTGACCGGTCAGTCGCTGCAGATTGCCGCCGCCTTGCGAGCGGAGTTCCCGATCTGGCTTGAGGAACACGCGGAGCGATTGTCGAGCGACAAATCCGGGGCCCTTGCCCAAGGCGCCGCGCTCGCCTCGGCAATCATCCTCGGCGGACTGCGCAGGAAACTCTGGGGCCCCTTCATCTCTGCCACTTTCAATGGGTACTTCTGCCATGGTGGTGTCGAATGGCTGATGCTGCAGACACCCGATGGAGATCAGCGCTACCTCGGTGACTGCGTCACCCGGATGCTGTACTCGCTGGCGGCACGCCTTCGTCGGGAGTTTCCCGCCGAAGCAAGGACCTATTCAACAGGTGACGGGGAAATGCGTCCTGCCGCGCCGGATTCGAGTGTGGTCGATGACTTTGACTCGCCGTCGCGACGCGAGCCGTCGGACGCGGATGACGACATCGAGGAAGCGGCCGGCCACACGGAATACCACGCGGCCATCGCACAGGTGCGAACCATCGTGCGGGAATCGATCGGGTCGCAAAAACTGAAAGATGTCGAACAGGCAATGGCGGATGACCTTGCCTTGCGCGTCAGCGGAACGACCAGAGGCTGGCTTGTCGGACACGTACCGCACGTCACGTTGCCGAATCTCGCGTTTGCGCGACTGATGTGCGGCGTACGCCTGGCGCCTGAGGGAACCGAGGTGCAGGCGGACTCCTCTTTTCCGCGCGCGCAACCACAAAGACAGTACGGCGACATACAGCTCAAAGCATCACACGATTTCGTCGAGAAGCTCCGTGCCGCGGTCAACGATGTCGCCGACTCCGAATCCGGCGACGACAAAGAACGGTCTGAAAGGAACAGCGCCGCAAGAAGACGGATCAGATCGCAGGTCGAAGCGCTGCGTAAAAAGCTGCATCCGCGGATTGCGCCCATCGTGTGGCACCTCGTCGAACACTCGGAGCAGCTCTGCACCTTCGGCGGAGCAAGGAAGAACGAACTCAGCCCGGCCACGCTGTCGAAGTACATCTCACCCAATGCCCACCCCTTGCTCGAGGCGTTTGGAACCGTGGACCCGCTGGACCTGCCCGATGAAGAACGCGCGGAGTTCTACGCCGCCGCTCTCGGGCCCCGATCGAACAACAACTCCGGCCGGGTTGAGCGGGCTTATGCGATGAAGGTGTTCGACGATGAACTTTGCAGGCGACATTCCCTCGAATCCATACCTTGGGAAGACATCGAACCAGGACTCCTGTCACATCGGTCGAATGTCGATGCAAACCTGCTGACGAGGGCGGACCTCAAGCGAATGAGCGCCCTGTCCGCGTCGGACCTCGATCTGTCCGATGAGGCAATGCAGTGGGTCCCGACTCTCGATCGAAGCCTCGGCCATTGCGGGCTGCGATCGGGTGAAGCCTGGCGTCTGGATCCGGACGATGATCACGGCGACGAAGTGCTGATCCGAACGAGTCGGCGCGGGTCGGTGAAGACACGGGACCGGCGCGCGCTGGATATTGGCCCGTGGATCGGGTTTGAGCGCGAGGGTGCCGCCATGCGGCCCCGCACGCCGCGGAGCGCTGGCGCTTCATTCAAGAATTCGAACGAGATGAGCCTGGCCGTATCAAAAGCGTGCCGGCTGGTCACCGGAGATCCTTCGTCCCGGGGGCACCATGGCCGACATTCATATGGATCACATCTTCAAGTGATGGCGACGGCTGTCGAGCATCCACTGATCAGGCAGGCCCTGGGATCCATACCTCGCGTGCTGACCGAGATGCACCAACGGCTCACGGGTAGAGCTCACCGGTCCGCCAGGTATATACCCGCGGTGGCCGGCACCATGGGCCATGCCATGCATGCGGGATACGACTGCACGACCCAGTCCACTTATATGCATGTCCCAGAAATCGTCGCCGCGGCGGAACTGGATGTCTATGCACCGCGACTCAAGTCGGCCGCGATCGGACACCTGACGGGATGGAAGGCGGCGACGCTGCGAAGCAAGATCAATCGCCTCGGGGCAGACGAAAGGCCCCTGGCCGCCAAGACCAGCCAGGGCCGTCGCGGCTATCGCTCAACGGGCATCCCTACCTACGAGTTACTCGCACAACTTCCGATCCCCGACGTCGGGCTGTCGCTCACGGCTCTTCCCGACCTGATCGCGACGGTCACGCCGGAAACTTCCGCCTCCCTGGAGCCCACCCTCCTGGTCGCTGCACTGCAGATGCTTCACATCGGCCACCCCATCGAGGAAGTGGGCAATCATCTGCAGGTTGATGCCGCTCGACTCAGAGCCACCATCGGCGCCGCATCACTTTTGCCCACAAACTACACCTTCAACTTCCTTGGGCTCCAGGGGGCCACCTGGTCCCGCGACGAGCGCTTTCTGTCGTGGTCGAACGCATCCCAGAGAGCGGATGCTGAGCGGGAACTTGCGTCGGTACGGAAGCAGTTCTTGTCCGTTGGGGTGGCGGCCCTCCGTGACTTAAGGCAAGCGTTCGATTCGCCAACAACGTTGCTCAAAGTGGCAAGTATCCTCTGCAGTTGCTACAGGCCATCCGACGATCATTGGTCAACACGAACACCCATCTCTCTGAACGAACTGAAGAAATCCATCGAGTCGAGTGCTCTCAATGCGACCATTGCGCTGGCAGAGATTCATGGCCACGACATCAAGACCGCCATTAACACGCCTTCCAGCGGCATTGCGAATTGGCAGGCCATTCGGTTCGGCCTGACCCCGACCTCCTCTGGGTCGGCGCATCTGCTGACGACCGCCCTCGGTGTCTGGGCGGCCATCTGCTGACAGCCGCCGTTGGGGTTTGAACAGCCCTCTGCTGACGACCACCGTTGGGGTTTGAGCAGTCCAACCACTCACAAGCCCGATTAAATGGCAGCGCCGCTCAGACTCACTGCACAGTGCCCTTACCACATGTATTGGAGGGCGGCAGATGAAATCGACGATTTTTGAATGGACGCATGTTGTGCCGACCGATGACGACGGCTGGGCCGGCGTTGCGCAGAGCTTCCCGCTGCGCGCCATCAGCCAGTACTCGGACATGAATGTGCGGCGCGCCGCTCTGAAATGCTCGCAGGCGGCGCGCAGTTTCTTGAGATCGCCGAAGGCCGGCGAGTTCCGACTGCACGACGGCCACTTGGAGTATCGGATCGAGGTCGAGTACTTGGGCCCGGACCATGATCTTTTCCAGGCTGCGGTCGCTGAACTTCGTGGACATATTGCCTCGTTGATTCGGACCCCACCCGTTGCCCTCCCTGCCGACGAGAAGGAGAACAAGGTTCATGAGACAGCCGAAAAAGTGACTCAACCTGCTGACGAGAAAGAGAAGAAGAAGCAAGAGACTCTCGAAAGAGAGATTAATGGCGCGCTCGACAAGATTACCCGTCAGACGGGGCGTCCCAAGGTGAAAGTGGCCATTCTCGGGCAACCGATGGAATTCACGGCCCCGCAGCGAGCGCCACAGGGCTGCGTCGCCGACAACTCACAGGAGAAACCTCTGAAGGCAACCGGCAAATGCCTGGGATTTCTCGACGAGTCTCGAACCACAATTCTGCGTATCGAGAAAAGCACGAAGAAATTCAAGGTCGCAACCGGAAGAGAGGACCTCCGCACCATGCTGCTTGAGTCGCAACTGATGAGGCATCTCATTGAGATCGAGTACATCCCGGCCCGGGATGCGAAGTCTCTTGCGGGAGAGATTCGTGAGATCAGGAGGCCGGGGACTCCGTAGCTTTTCAAAACCAGAGGTGCACTAGCAATTGATTCGAATGGCAGCGTCGATCCCTGTGAGGATTCATGCGGGAGATTTTGGTTACATCTCCCGGCAGCCTAGAGGCCGAGCGGTTCAATGGCTTTAGCGAATGCCTGCTCGGACACGGGCATTCGCTGAAGTGCGTCGATGGTCTGATCCGCACTTATCGTGGCCGTCTCAGAAGTGCCAGTAGCCGCCTGCCGAGAGCATCCGCTATGCGGGCGCTATTTCGCATAGAACAATGGCTGCACTGCGTTGAACTGAGACGTCGCGTTACCGACAAATACTATGTGGGCTGTCGAACATATCGGGTCATGAAGTTCGTATAGGACTATTCTCTGAGGTAGTACAGAACGGTGTTCCTCACCGCTGGCTCAGGAGGACTCCATGTCGACCCAGCATTCGCCCCTACAGAACTGCTTGCTTGCCGCATTGCCCAGCGACGTTCAAGACCGCCTTTTTCCTCTCCTGAAGCTGATCAAGCTTCCGCTTGGTAAGGTTCTGTACGAGCCTTCGGACACATTGCGAGTAGCCTATTTTCCGACTGACTCTATCGTGTCACTGCTGTACACCATGGAGAATGGCGCGTCCGGGGAAATCGCGGTTGTGGGGCGGGAGGGTGTGGTCGGTGTCTCGCTTTTCATGGGCGGACAAAGCACATCTAGTCGGGCCATCGTGCAGAGCGCCGGTAGCGCATATACGTTGCCTGGCAAGCCATTCATAAAGGAGTTCCAGCAGCACGGCGAGATGATGATGCTCCTGCTGCGCTACACGCAGTCCCTGCTGACGCAGATGACTCAAACCGCGGCCTGCAATAGGCATCACTCGATCGACGAACAGATGGCGCGTTGGCTTCTGCTGTCATTGGACCGCCTCTCCGGCAGCAAGATGAAGATGACGGAACAACTGATCGCCAACATGCTCAGCGTCAGCTGCGGCAGGGTCACCGAAGTTGCCGGTAAGTTACAGAGGCTGGGCGTGATCAAGTACCAGCGAGGGCTGATCGACGTCGTGAATCGGAAGACTTTGGAAAAGCTGAGCTGCGAGTGCTACGCCGTCGTGCGTAATGAAACGGACCGACTGCTGGCATGTGCTCCTTTCGCAGTTCCTGGGAGCCGAACCCCACGGGTGACGAGGCATGCGGCGCACTCCTAGCCAAGCAAGCCCGCGGTGCTTTGTTGAAGTATCTAGAAAATCCTAAGAAGGGGCCCAGTGCCTGTCCACTCGGGGTTGAACTGCGCCGATCACTACCGTCGCGGTTGTGCCAAATGCGGAAGTTCGCGAAGGTCCGCTTTGAGCCTGCAAATCGATATATCGAACTGCGGAGAGGGGACACAGTGATGACTGTCAGTACGCTGCCCTTATCGATAGAAGTGCTGTGACTACAACCCAACATTCACTGACACCCGCCCCCAGTACTCTCAGGCATTGAGTAGATTCCGCCGCCGAGCGATCGCCACCGCCTCGGATCGACTCTTGGCGTCCAGCTTTGTCATGATGTTGCCGACGTGAGTTTTCACGGTCGGCATTGAAAGCGAGAGCTTCTCGGTGATCGACTGGTTGGACAGTCCCTCGGAGATCAAGGCCAGCACTTCGAACTCGCGGCGCGACAATCGCAGCGGCGCTTCCTCCGTGGTCGCCGCACTCGCGCTAGTTCCTTCCATGGCGGGTAGCAGGCGATCCATGAAGGCTTTGGATGCTTCTGGCAGATCGCGCGTTGCGCGCAATTCGCGTAGCAACAACGCGAGGGCGGCACCCTCGTCGACGAACAGGCTCACGAACGATTCTCGTGCTCCTAATTCGAGGCAGCTCTCCAGTACTTTCAACGCTTCAGTTGCTTGGCGCGCGCGCTGCAGTGCCAGGGAAAGCAACAGTCGGAGCTTGAGCGCGTAACGCCGGCGGCCCTGTTCCTCTGCCTGCTTGCTTTCAGTCTGCAGCAGGGTCACTGCTTCGCGACCCTTGCCGTTCGCGATCAAAAGGCGCGCGCGCAAGGTCACGCCGCTTTCGTCCCACAGTGTCGTGAAAGGTGAGTTGGATTCAGCCATGTGCGCATAGCGAGCCGCGCCTGCCAAGTCCTGCTGAAGCAACGCCATCCTCGATTGTTCCGCCCATGCCGCGCCGACGATGCGGGTAAGGTCGCGCTCCTGGCCAAGGCGCCTGAGTTCGTTCAGGCGTTGGCAGGCCTGCTCATACCCGTTCTGCCAGTAGGCAATGCGTGCATCCAAGATGAGTGCCTGCAAAGCCAAATCAGGGACAACCCCCAAATGCGTGATCGTCGCCAGATGACGCTGCAGTAGAACGCGCGCCTGATCAAGGTTGCCTGCCTCGTAGTGTGTCGCAGCCAGGCAGGACGACGCCGTTGCCGCCGGAGCGCTGTTTACCGATGCCTGTTCCGTCGCTGTCGCCAGCGCCCCTGTGAAAATCGCAGCTGCGCTGCGAAGGCGACCCTGCGCGAGTTCACTGCTCCCGAGAAGGCATTCTGCGAAAACGAGGACGTAGGTCGAAACATGGGTGGCGAGCGACTGGACTTTGGCTTCCAGGTCCTCGACGTCGCTATAGCGATGCAAATGCAGGAGGCACATGCCTCGGATATTCATCAACCCGAGCAGAGGCAGCGGATGCGCCACGCTCAGCTGTGCGATCGAGTGGTCGGCCGCTGCCAGCGCCTCGTCGAACCGATCCTGAAGTAGACGCTGGAAAACTATAGTGAACAGCAGCACGCCGTGCGTTTCCGGATCGATCTTTTTGGCGACTGACGGATCGGTGAGCTCTTCCAGAAGAGGATTTGCCTTGCGATGCTGAAACGTACCCGTCAGGCACATCGCGAAGTAAACCTTCAATCGCAGATGCTGGTCCAGAATTTCACGCGGCAGCCTCTCGGCCCAGCCGATCACGGTGAAGAGGCGGCCCGCGGCGGAAAGATCCTTGGCATATTCGTCGGCGAGTCCCGCGGCGTAGAGGTGATCGCCGGAAAGTAGCGCGTGGTCCATGGCCGAGGTCTTGTTGGCTCGCCGCGCATACCACGCCGATGCACGCTTATGCAGCTCCGGCAGTGCATCGGCCTGTCGCTCTCTTAGTTCCTGCTGAAGGTACTGAGCAAACAGCTTGTGGTAGCGGAACCACTGGCCTTCGCCTTCGAGAGGAAAAAGAAACAAGTTGTAGTCGCGGATATGGCGCAGCAGCTCGGCGCTATTGGTGATGCCGCAGACTTCGTCGCAGAGCTCGGGACAAAGTGCATCGAGAATGCTCGACTTCATCAGCAGGTTGCGAACCTGTTCCGGTTGACGTGCCAGGACCTCTTCGGTCAGGTAGCCGCCGAGATCACTGGTCGAGCTGCCGAATCCCCCAATGTATTGCTCGACATCGAGCCGCTTGCCCAGTGCGAGTCCGGCAAGCTGTACCGCAGCGGCCCAGCCTTCGGTGCGCTGCTGCAAGCGCGTCACCAAGTCGGTGCCTAGCGTTTCGCCCAAGATGTTTGCCAGCATCTGACCTGCTTCAGCAACGGATAGCCGCAACTGGTCGACCCCGACATCGAGGACTTGGCCCAAGGACCGAAGCTTCTGGATCTGCAGGCTCGGCGTCTGTCGGCAGCCGATCATGAACTTGCAGCCTTGCGGCGCCGACTTGAGCAGCTCGCGAACGATACTCATGGCGGGCTCGCTGGTGATCAGCTCGAAATCGTCGAAAGTCAACGTCAGCGAGTCGGAGCCCTGAGTAAGCGACGCAACCTGGGCCAGCGCACTTTCGAGCGTCGCATGCTCGTCGGTGTCCTCCGGATCTGCAGTCCCGCCTGCGGCCTGACGCAGGGCAGCATTGAGATAGCCGAGAAATCTCTGCGGGTCGTTGTCCGCTGCATCGACTGTTATCCAAACAGCCCGATAGCCGTCTGAAATACGCCGCTCATGGAGCACGCGAAGCAGGGAGGTCTTGCCGAAGCCTGCTGGGGCCTGTGCCAGCACGATACGCGCACGCGCGACCTGCTGCGCCAAAGTTTCCACCACCGCCCGGCTCACCACCGCGAACGTGGCCTGCGGTGGTGCCAGCTTGTGCAGCCACAGAGGCACGCGCAATAGGGGTGAGGTCAACCGGCGCTCCAGAGGATGAATGGCGACAGAGGAAGGTCTCGCGCGGGTGTTTCCCCGCTCAAATTCATACCTAGGGATGATGTCCGTGCCCCCTGCCGTTGCTTATCGTGCCCTCCGGCGATAGCGGGCGCAATGCGCGCCGCGTTGCGTTACCCAATCGGCGACAACAGGAGTTGCAGGCAATGCGGGAAACGATGAGCTTGGCTGGACAGGCATTCAGAATGCTGCGCTTGGCGAGCCTCGCAATTTCGACCGTCGTCATGCTCGCTGGCTGCGAGGGAAGTGTCCCCGCCAATTCTGCGCAGGTCGCCGA
Source organism: Pseudomonadota bacterium (assembly GCA_030775105.1). Lineage (GTDB taxonomy): Bacteria > Pseudomonadota > Gammaproteobacteria > Nevskiales > Nevskiaceae > Solimonas. The sequence goes on from JALYJV010000435.1 coordinate 9,699, forward strand.
CAGTCCCCCGCCGCCCGGCGGATTCACTGCCGATGGAGGCCTGGATGTAGGGTCGCCTACAGCCCGGGACTGCTTCTGGTCGATCACCGAGGAAGCGAACTATCTCAATGTCTTCTACCTCGAAAAGTACGCCAACTACTGGATATCCGCCTTAATAATCCCTCCAGGTGGGCACATTCGCGTCACGGGTGAGTTCCCTCACTCGCGGTACATGTCGTTCAATATCTACTCGCCGACGTTCAAGCCCTTGGGGGTGCTGGCAGACGTCGATATCCAGCCAGACGAAGGCTCGATCAACCCGTTCGTCTCGGGCGCCGACAGGAATGCCGCGACCCGGAATTTCTCGATCCAGCTGCTGCCGCAATACCCTCCCGAAGCGGGACGGGAAGCCAACACCCTCTACAACTACCTCCCGCTGTCCGGCATCTCCCCGACCATCGAAGCGCTGCTGCCCAATGCGCTTCTGGGCATTCCGCTGCCCTCGAACGTCGCGGTCTTGATCTACCGGGTCTACGTGCCCGATACCTCCATGAATCGTTCCGGCGGAGTGGATCTGCCCGACATTGAAATTGTCGATGGTGCCGGTCACGTGATCTCAGGTCCGGACGTCTGTGACTTCCTCGAGCCGAAACTGCCAACCCTGGTCAACGATTTCCTGGAGAACGCACAGCTCGGGCCGATCGAACTGGGCCTTAGCGTTCCACCCTCGATCGGTGCGCTGCCTCAGCTTAAATGGTTCAAGTACTTTGACCTGCTCAGTACGTACATCCATCACTCTGAAGGCGTGCCAGGGGTTTCGGGGCTGCCTGAACTGGCCGCCCTGGACTTCGCTAGGAATCTGGATAACTCCTACCTGATGGGCTATGCCAGCCAGCGCTACGGTGAGTTGATTTCGCTCGAGGCCAAGGTGCCCAGTCACCGCAGCTCCGTGCGCGGCCCAGCGCGCGTTTCTGATGCCGACTCCCAGGTTCGCTACTTCTCGTTCTGCTCTAACGATTTCTACACCCGGCGCATGTTTGATTGTGTGTATGACGAGGAAATTCCTACCGTCGGTTCCCGAGCGATTGTCCTAGCAGGCCGCTTGGCCGACAGGCCCTCCAACGCACGCTACGAATGTGGCGTTGCATGGCTGAACTGGGGCCTGTTCGAGGAAAGCATGCTGATCTACCGGCAGATGACTCCCGGCGGTGGCGACATATTTGCAGAGGCCATAAAGAACGTCGAGACGCCCTCCGGCGAAAACGAAGAGCGCGTGATGGGTGACTACTATCCCAGGTCCAAGTACTGGTCCCGAGATGATTTCGAGCGCCTGGGCTGTCCGGTGACGTCCGCCGCACTCAACGGCCGCTAGTTCACGCGGGTATCGCACTTCCCTTTTTAGCAGGCCGACCCATCGGCTGGCGCAGGGCCGACGCTGATATCCAGGTGTGCAAAGTCCGTTGCCCATCGAAAAGCCCCTGTCCTGCTAACGCGGAAATTCATACCTAGGAACGATACCCGCGCATTTCCCCCGTCCCTATCTTGTCTCGCATCAGCAGCAGGCGCGCCGCGCACCGCTGCAAGCATCGCTGAGGAGAAAACATAATGTTCATGCTCGAAAGCATTGGTGTACCCGTACTTGGTCCTACCGGCCTGGATCCCGAGTTTACGCCCGAAGAAAATGCCATCCGAGATGCGGCGCGTAGCTTCGCCAGCAAGGTGATGAGGCCAATCGGAGTCGAGCTCGACAAGATGTCCGCTGAGGAAGTCGTCGCGGCGGGTTCGCCGATGTGGCGTTTTCTCAAGGAGTTCGCGGACTCCGGCCTGCTCGACTTCGACTCCCTCGATGCCATGGGGCCGGAACAGAAGGCGCGCGTTTTTCCGATCATCTTTGACGAACTCGGCTGGGGCGACTCCGGCCTCGCCATCCTGGCGCTGGCGACCAGCTTCCCGGCGCTGATGGTCCATGCGCTGGGTGATCCCGAACTGAAGGAGCGCTTCATGGGCGTTCCGGGCTGCTGGCTGGCCACGCAACCCGATCGCGGCAGTGAAATCGTCGACATCGACGCCACCGAAATGCCCTCGGGCACGCGCCAGAACCGCGGCAACCTGTCGGCCCGCCTGGTCGGCGACGAGTACATCATCAACGGCCAGTCGTCGGCCTGGGTCACTGGCGCGCCGATCGCGCAGAACGCGCTGGCCTACATCCCCTGCGACTACGGCGACGGCCTGTTCATGCCGAACGGCGGCTTGCATCACGTCGGCATCCTGATCCCCTTCGACCTGCCGGGCGTCACCAAGGGCAAGCCGCTGGAGAAGATCGGCCAGCGCCCCTTGCCGCAGGGCGAGGTGTTCTTCAACGAAGTACGGGTGCCCGCGCGCTATGCAATCGCCACGCGCGAAAAGGTCATCCCGAGCATGATGGGCGCGCTGACCTTCGGCAACATGGAAATGGCGGTGACCTTCACCGGCGTGGCGCGGGCAGCGTTCGAGCATGCGCTGGCCTATGCCCACGATCGCAAGCAGGGCGGGGTGGCCATCATCAACCACCAGTCGGTGAAACTGCGCCTGTTCGACATGTGGCGCAAGCTGGAGGCCGCGCGCGCGCTGTCGCGCCGCGTCTTCACCTACAACTACGCTGCGCACGGCCCGCACCTGATGGCGTCGATCACCAGCAAGACCTTTTGCACCCAGGTGGCGCTCGAGGTGACCAACGAGGCGATCCAGATCTTCGGCGGCAACGGACTGACCCGCGAGTATCCGGTCGAGAAGCTGATGCGCGACGCGCGCGCCGCGCTGATAGAGGATGGCGAAAACAACATCCTGTCGCTGAAGGGCGGTACCTGGCTGAGCCGCTGGTACCAGAGTCAGCAAGGCAACTGAGCACTAGCCACCGCCAACCCGGAGGTCATCATGGCAAACCAATCCGTGGTCGCGGGAGTCGGGATGATTCCGTTCACCAAGCCCGGAAGAAGCGAGCCGTATGACCTCATGGGCGCCAGCGCGGCACGCGCCGCGCTGGCGGATGCCGGTATCGACTACCGCCTGATCCAGCAGGCCTACGTCGGCTATGTGTATGGCGACTCGTGCAGCGGGCAGGCGGCGCTGTATCACGTCGGCATGACCGGTGTCCCAATGGTCAACGTGAACAACAACTGCGCCAGCGGCAGTACCGCCTTCGCGCTGGCCATGCAGGCAGTCGAGAGCGGCGCGGTCGAGTGTGCGCTGGCGCTGGGGTTCGAGGAAATGCCGCCGGGCGCGATCGATATGATCTTCCCGGAAAAGACCAGTCCCTTGCGGCGCCACCGCGATGCCGTCGCCGATCTGCTGGGACTCACCGAAGACGCGCAGCGATTGCCGCCGGCGGTGTTCATGTTCGGCTGCCAGGTCGACGCGCTGCGCCAGCAATACGGCATCTCCGAGCAGGCGCTGGCGCGTATTGCCATCAAGGCACGCCGCCATGCCGCGCACAATCCGAATGCGATTTTTCGCGAATCACTGACCGAGGAGCAGATTCTCGGTGGCGACCCGCTCTACCGCGGCTTGCGCAAGCTCTACGCCTGCCCGCCGAGCTGCGGCGCCGCCGCGGTCGTCGTTTGCAGCAAGGACTTTGCCCGCAGGCACGGCATTCGCAGCGACATCCGCGTCATCGGCAAGGGCTGGTGCAGCGACCGTCCCGAATACTTCACGAACAATGTGCTGGACGTGATGTTCGGCGCGCTGAGCCGCGAGGCGGCCCGCCAGGCATATGAAGCGGCCGGGGTTGGCCCCGACGACATCGACGTGATCGAACTGCACGACTGCTTCACCAGCAACGAGATTATTACCTATAGCGCGCTCGGCCTCTGCAAGGACGAGGACCTCGAGCGTTTCGTCCTCGACGACCAAAACACCTACGGCGGCAAGGTGGTGGTCAACCCGTCCGGCGGCCTGATGGCGAAAGGCCATCCGCTGGGGGCCACCGGACTGGCGCAGATCACCGAGCTGGTATGGCAGCTGCGCGGCGAAGCGGGAGCGCGTCAGGTGCAAGGCGCGCGCACGGCGCTGCAGCACAACGGGGGTCTCGGTAGTGCCGGGTTCGTGCATATCTTCCAGCGCGACTGAGAATCCTGTTCCGTCTATTGAGGTCGGCGACTTTCCTGAGTGTGGTCGCCATAGAAAAAGAAGCTGCGCGCGACGATGTCGCGAACATCACCAGGCAACCCTGATGCCTGCCTATAGAGTCAAGTGATTTTCACTTTCACCCGTTCTCAACAAAGCTGAGCGCTCTGCGATCACCTGTATCGACACTTGGCCGATTAGCAGCGACAGACACTGTTTCGGCACGGCCGTACGCGTCGCCTCTGCGAGCCGTCTCTTCTTGTTGTTGCGTAGAACAGACCGCGCTGACGGTACTGGGGCCGAAGAATCATACCTAGGAACGATGTTCTCGCCCCTGGGCGCCTCCTATTGTGAAGCCCATCAAAGCAGGCGTGAAAAGCGCATGCCGAAACCACCCAAGAAAAGCTTCAGGAGGAGTCATCAAATGGCAAAGCATCCAGTAGTTGTATATGGCGCCAGTGGCTACACCGGCATGTTGATCATGG
>JALYJV010000436.1 GCA_030775105.1 Pseudomonadota bacterium
TCGCGATGCCCGGCATCAGCGGATGGGAAGTGGCCGAGGCCCTCCGTGGTCTCGATGGACCGCAGCCGAAGATCATGATGGTCTCTGCCAACGCGCATGACTACAGTGCGGGCGGCGACGGCAACGCGGTACACGATGCTTTCCTCGTCAAGCCGATCGACGTTGATGGCCTGCTGGAGCGCGTCGGCTCGTTGCTCGGCCTGCGCTGGGTCTATGAAGGTGACGAACCGGTACGCGAACCGACCGTGGCGCTGACCGCCGACGAACGCCCGCCACCGTCTGCACGGCAGTTCGTCGATGAACTGGTCCAGCTCGGCCGCATCGGCCATGTGCGCGGCATCGAAGCGAAGCTCAAGGAGATGGAGTCGCGCGTGCCGGAAAGCCAGGCGTTCGCGCAGCGCCTGATGAGCCTCGTTGCCGGCTTCGACATGAAGGGCTACGCGCATCTGCTGGACAGCGTGCGCGAGGAGGTCATTCGCGATGCATGACTCTAGTGCGAAGCGCCGCGACATCGTGCTCGTCGTCGACGACACGCCGGGCAACCTGAGTTTCCTCACCGACACGCTCGACCAGGCCGGCGTCACCGTGCTGGTCGCGACCGACGGCATGAGCGCACTCGCGCTGGTCGACCAGATCACACCGGACCTGATCCTGATGGACGCGATGATGCCGGGCATCGACGGCTTCGAAACCTGCCGGCGGCTCAAGCAGGACAAGCAGCTCACGCACGTGCCGGTGATCTTCATGACCGGCCTGTCGGAGAGCTGGCATGTCGTCAAAGGCCTCGAAGTCGGCGGTGTCGACTACGTCACCAAGCCGATCGTCGTCGATGAGTTGCTCGCGCGCATCCGCGTGCATCTCGCCAACGCGCGCCTTGCGCACGGCACGCGCGCCGCGCTCGATGCGACAGGCCGCTATCTGCTGTCGACCGATCAGACCGGTGAGCTGCAATGGTGTACGCCGCGTGCCGCGCAGCTGCTGTCGGAACTGTTTTCGACCGGCGATGGTGATGGCCAACGCCTGCCGCCAGAAGTGATCGAACGCCTGCGCCAGTTGCGCCAGCAGGGTGCGGACGCGCAGGACAGCGCCTTCGTCGAAGTCGATGGTCGCCGGCTTGAGTTCTCGTACGTTGGCACGACCAGTCCGTCAGAGTTCCTGTTCCGCCTTGCCGATGTCAGCCCCGGCCGCGAGGAGCGCACGCTGCAGGACGCGCTGACGCTGACCGGACGCGAAGCCGACGTGCTGATCTGGATCAGCCGCGGCAAGGCCAATCGCGAGATCAGCGAGATCCTCGGCATCAGCCCGCGCACCGTGAACAAGCACCTCGAGCAGGTCTTCGAGAAGCTCGGCGTCGAAAATCGCGCTGCGGCTGCGGCGCGCGCGGTGCGCATTCTCAATCAATAGATCCAGTGGAGAACCAATCGTGAAATCCGCCCATCGAGCCCCCCAGAGGATCGCCTTGCTTGCGGTGCTGTGCCTGCCGCTGATTGCCGAAGCGCATCCCGGCCACGCCGGCCTCGCGCTGCGGGACGGCTTCGCGCATCCCTGGTTGGGCCTCGATCACTTGCTGGCGATGCTTGCCGTCGGCCTGTGGGCGCGCCAGATGCGGCGCGCCCCATCCGACTCAGGCGAGCGCTCTTCGCTGCTGATCCTGCCCGCCCTGTTCATCGCCGCCGTAGCCGCAGGCGCAATAGCCGGCCAGAAGATCGGCGGCAGCGGCATGGTCGAAACCCTGATTGCGACTTCGCTGATTGCACTCGGTGCCCTGCTCGCCGCCGCACGCCGCGTGTCGCGCGCTGCGGCCATCGCCCTGCTGGTGCCGATGGGACTGGTGCACGGCTGGGCACATGGCGCCGAGATGCCGGCCGATGCACCGATGCTGCCGTTCTTCGCCGGCTTCCTGTCGGCGACTGCGCTGCTGCATCTCTGCGGTATCGGCGTTGCCAGCCTGGCGCTGAATCGCGGCGCCGCGGGCGTGCTGCGTGCGGGTGGCGTCGGCCTGGCCGCTGTCGGTTGCGGCCTGCTCGCCGTGATCTGAATACAGTGAGATCAGTCATGTCGAGCACCGCAGCAAGCCCGCTGGTGATTGTCGGAGTGCCGTATGCGCAGCGACGCGCATGGCAGGCACGCATTCACATGCAGGTCGACAAGCAGGCCGGCCGCAGCCGTCTGCGCGATTGCGAACACTTCGGTCCGCTGCGCGTGCAGAAGGTTCTGTATCCGCAGGGCGAACACGCGGCACAGTTGCTGCTGCTGCATCCGCCCGGCGGCATCGCCGGTGGCGATCAGCTCGATATCCAGCTCAGCGTCGACGAGAACGCCCATGCGCTGCTGACCACGCCAGGCGCAGGCAAGTGGTACAAGTCCGGCGGCGGTGTGGCGCGCCAGGACGTCACGCTGAAGGTCGCTGCCGGCGCAGCGCTCGAATGGCTACCGCAGGAAACCATCGTGTTCGACGAAGCCGTCGCCGAACAGACCCTGACGCTGGATTGCACGGGCGATGCGCGCAGCTGCGGCTGGGACATCGTCGTGCTCGGCCGACAGGCGCGCAACGAACGTTTCACCGCGGGTCGCTGGTCGCAGCGCATCGAGATCCGTCGCGACGGTCGCCTGCTATGGCTGGAGCGCAGCCGCATCGAGGGCGACGACGAACTGCTGAAATCCGTCGTCGGCTGGAACCAGTGTCATGTCAGCGGGCTGATGTGGGCCGTCGGCTTCACGCCCGACGAAGCACTGATCGACCAGTGCCGCGACGTGGCGAAGGACAGCGATGTCGTGCTCGGCGTCACCGCCCTCCCGGAAGGGCCGACGCTGATCCGCGCCCTGGGCACGAGCGCGGAGCAAGTGCGTGCCTGCCTGACCCGCATCTGGACGCTGCTGCGGCCGCCGCTGCTCGGCATCGCCGCACAGCCGCCAAGAATCTGGAGTACCTGATGGAACTCACCCCACGCGAGAAAGACAAGCTGCTGATCTTCACCGCCGGCCTGCTTGCCGAGCGCCGTCGCGCACGCGGGCTCAAGCTCAACTATCCGGAAGCGATCGCCCTGATCTCCGCCGACATCATGGAAGGCGCACGCGACGGCCGCACCGTCGCCGAGCTTATGCGCCACGGCCGTACGCTGCTCAAGCGCGAAGACGTCATGGATGGTGTTGCCGAGATGATCCCGGACATCCAGATCGAAGCGACGTTCCCGGACGGCACCAAGCTGGTCACGATTCACGACCCCATCGTTTGAGGACGCGCCCATGAAGCCTGGCGAACTACTGATTGACGACGGCGAGATCGAACTCAATGTCGGTCGCGCGACGATTACGCTGAGCGTGACCAATACCGGCGACCGTCCGGTGCAGGTCGGCTCGCACTATCACTTCTTCGAGACCAATACCGCGCTGGAGTTCGACCGCGCCGCTGCACGCGGCTTCCGGCTGAACATCGCCGCAGGAACGGCGGTGCGCTTCGAACCGGGTCAGGGACGCACGGTCGAGCTGGTTGCGCTGGCCGGTGATCGCATCGTCTACGGGTTCAATGCGTTGGTGTCGGGGGCGCTATGACAAAGCTGCGGTGTCTCGATACACCGGCTTCGCCGGCACTCGACGCGAACGGAGTGTGGTTGGGCCGCCAGAAAATAACCCCGTTCGTCTCGAGTGCCGCGCGCAGCGCGGTGTATCGAGAGACCAGGACGAACCGTGCCGACAGCAGGACCATTTCATGCCCCTGAAAATCTCCCGCCAGGCCTACGCCGAAATGTTCGGCCCCACCACCGGCGACCGCATCCGCCTCGCCGACACCGCGCTGATTGCCGAAGTCGAAAAAGACTTCACGATCTACGGCGAAGAAGTGAAGTTCGGCGGCGGCAAGGTGATCCGCGATGGCATGGGCCAGTCGCAGCGCATGAGTGCGGACTGCATGGACACCGTGATCACCAATGCGCTGATCATCGACCACTGGGGCATCGTCAAGGCCGACATCGGCATAAAAAACGCGCGCATCCAGCGCATCGGCAAGGCCGGCAATCCGGACATCCAGCCGGGCGTGAACATAGTGATCGGGCCGGGCACCGAGATCATTGCCGGCGAAGGCATGATCGTCACCGCCGGCGGCATCGACAGCCACATCCATTTCATCTGCCCGCAGCAGATCGATGAAGCGCTGAACTCCGGCGTCACGACGATGCTCGGCGGCGGCACTGGCCCTGCGACCGGTACCTTCGCAACGACGGTGACACCCGGCCCCTGGCATCTCGAGCGCATGCTGCAGGCGGTCGAGGCGTATCCGATGAACATCGGCTTCCTTGGCAAGGGCAATGCGAGCCTGCCCGCGCCGCTGCACGAGCAGATCAAGGCCGGCGCGATCGGCCTCAAGCTGCACGAGGATTGGGGCACGACCCCTGCCGCGATCGATTGCTGCCTGTCAGTCGCCGACGAGACCGACACCCAGGTCGCGATCCACAGCGACACGCTCAACGAATCCGGATTCGTCGAAGCGACCGTCGCCGCGTTCAAGGGCCGCACGATCCACACCTATCACACCGAAGGCGCCGGTGGCGGCCATGCGCCGGACATCATCAAGGTCTGCGGCCTGCCGAACGTCCTGCCGTCGTCGACCAATCCGACGCGGCCCTACACCGTCAACACGCTCGACGAGCATCTTGACATGCTGATGGTCTGCCATCACCTCGATGCGTCGATCGCCGAGGACGTCGCGTTCGCCGAGTCGCGCATCCGCAAGGAGACGATCGCCGCCGAAGACATCCTGCATGACCTCGGCGCGTTCTCGATGATCTCGTCGGACTCGCAGGCGATGGGTCGCGTCGGCGAAGTCGTCATCCGCACCTGGCAGACCGCGCACAAGATGAAGCTGCAGCGCGGCGCGCTGGCGGGTGACAATGCGCGCAACGACAACGCGCGCATCAAGCGCTATGTCGCCAAGTACACGATCAATCCGGCGCTGACCCACGGCATGGCGCACGAGATCGGCTCGGTCGAGCCGGGCAAGTGGGCAGACCTCGTGCTGTGGAAGCCGGCGTTCTTCGGCGTCAAGCCGTTCCTGATCATCAAGGGCGGCATGATCGTCAGCGCCGCGATGGGTGATCCCAACGCATCGATCCCGACGCCGCAGCCGGTGCACTACCGGCCGATGTTCGGCGCGCACGGCAGCGCCGTGACGCACAACTCGCTGAGCTTCGTGTCGCAGGCCTCGCTCGATGCCGGCATCGGTGAGCGCTACGGCCTGCACAAGCCGCTCGTCGCCGTGCGCGGCTGCCGTTCGGTGACCAAGGCCGACATGATCCACAACAGCTACCAGCCGGACATCTCGGTCGATCCGGAAACCTATGAAGTCATCGCCGACGGCCAGTCGCTGTACTGCGAGCCGGCAACCGAGCTGCCGATGGCGCAGCGCTATTTCCTGTTCTGATGAATAGCTTTCAGCCAATGCTCATGTCGCAGTTCCCTCTCACCGTGCGGGAGAGGGCCAGGGAGAGGGGGCGCCGACGCAACGCGTGTGCGTTCGCGCAGCCCCCTCTCCCCCAGCCCCTCTCCCGCGAGGGGAGAGGGAAATTCTTATGAGCGCGCTGCTGAAGTTGACCGCGCGAATCCCGCCACCACCCGATGGCGCAGACCTGCGCGTGATCGTGCTCAGCTACGCCGAGCGCTCGCGCAGCCGTCTGCGCGCGGTGCTCGAAGACGGCACGGATGTCGGCCTGTTCCTGCCACGCGGTACGCAGCTGCGCGGTGGTGATGGCCTGCTCGCCGAAACCGGCGAAGTGATCCGCGTGCGCGCAGCGACCGAGCCGCTGTATCGGGTGTCTGCACACGTCGACGCCAGCGATCCGGCCTTTGCGCTGCTGCGCGCGGCGTATCACCTCGGCAATCGCCACGTTCCGCTCGCGCTGTCGCCGACCGAGCTGCTGCTCGAACCCGATCCAGTGCTGCGCGACATGCTGCTGGGCATCGGCATGGTCGTCACCGACTGTGCAACCGCATTCGAGCCCGAGGCGGGTGCGTACGGCGGCGGACACCGCCACGATCACGACGACAGCGCCGGCTCGCTCGGCGAGTTGCTGTCGCAGCAGGCGCACGCGCGCGTGCCTGACCTGTCGACATTGCAGTTTCACCGGTGAACTGCGCACCGCGCCCCAGGCCGGAACCCGCTGCAGTGCCAGCGCCTGCAGGCGATCTCGCGTCATTGGGCGCGCTGCTGCAGCTCAGCAGCCCGACCCTGCCGGTCGGCGCGTACAGCTACTCGCAGGCGCTGGAGTCAGCCATCGACAAGGGTCTCGTCCGCGATGTCGCATCGGCGCAGGTCTGGATCGCGGCGTCACTGACGCTCGTGCTCGGCCGCTATGAAGCGCCGGTGTGGTGTCGCCTGCGCGCAGCCTGGGACGCGCAGGACAGGATTCGCTACGAGCGCTGGAACAGCGAGTTCATCGCCAGCCGTGAGACGTGCGAGCTGCGCGCCGAGACCTTGCAGATGGGCTACTCGCTGCGCCAGCTGTTGCAGGCCACCGACGCAGAACAAATCCCTCCTGCCGGCGATCTGTGCTTTCCGGCCGCACACGCCTGCGCGAGCGCGCTGTGGGCAATCCCGCCACGGCTGGCGCTGTATGGCTATCTCTATAGCTGGCTGGAAAACCAGGTCATGACCGCGCTCAAGGCCGTGCCGCTGGGCCAGGTGTCCGGACAGAAGCTGCTGATCGCCATCCGGCCGCAGATCGCCGGCCTGGTCGAGCAGGCGTTCGCGATGCGCGACGAAGAGCTATCGACGCAGGCGCCGATGCTCGGCCTGCTCAGCAGCCAGCACGAAACCCAATACTCAAGATTGTTCAGGAGCTGATTCATGGCGGAATTCAACATCACGGGCGGCCCCTTGCGCGTCGGCATCGGCGGCCCGGTCGGCTCCGGCAAGACCACGCTGGTCGAAGTGCTGTGCAAGCGCATGCGCGACCTGCATCGTCTCGCGGTCGTCACCAACGACATCTACACCAGAGAAGACGAACGCCTGCTGGTCGCCGCCGGCGCGCTCGCACCGGAACGCATCATGGGCGTGGAGACGGGTGGCTGCCGGCAGACCTCAATCAGGGTTGA
>JALYJV010000437.1 GCA_030775105.1 Pseudomonadota bacterium
TCTGGATCAATTGCGCTCGGCGAGACCGCTTCCAGACTTTCGGGTCTTGACCCCGATCAACGCCCGCAACGCTGTGTGAGCGCATGATCCGGACTGGCCTGCTGTATGAGAACGACCATGACCTTGCCCGTTGCCTGGATCACCCACCCCGATTGTTTGTTGCATGACATGGGGAAGGATCATCCCGAATGCCCACAGAGGCTGCGCGCCATCGATGAGCGCCTTCGTGTCTCGGGTCTTTGGGATTTTCTGGCTCACCATAAGGCGCCGCTTGCATCGCTGGCGGCGCTTGAGCGAGTTCACGACGCGGCCTACGTGCAACGCGTTCTGCAAGCCGATCTCAGTCGAGGCCCCCTGCACGTTGATCCGGACACCACGCAGATGTCGGCGACGGCGCCCGCTGCCTTGCGTGCTGCCGGTGCGGCGGTCATGGCCGTGAACCTCGTACTGGAGCAGAAGGCCGGACTGGCGTTCTGCTCGGTGCGTCCTCCCGGCCATCATGCGGAGCGTGCCCAGGCCATGGGTTTCTGTTTCTTCAACAACGTCGCGATTGCTGCAGCGGAAGCGATGGCACAGGGACTTGAGCGCGTCGCGATACTTGATTTCGATGTGCACTACGGCAACGGCACTGCAGACATCTTCAGGGACGACCCGCGCGTGACGCTTTTGTCGACCTACCAGGACCGCCTCTACCCCTATTGGAAGAGTCTGCCGAACTCCCCGCATCTGGTTGACGTGCCGCTTTCACCATACTCAGGGAGCGCAGCATTCCGCTCAGCAGTGACCGAACGCTGGTTGCCGGTACTCGAACAGCAACGCCCGCAACTCCTGCTGGTGTCTGCAGGTTTCGACGCCCACATGGACGACGGCATGGCGGAACTGCGTCTGGCGACCGACGACTTCCGTTGGCTCGGCATGGTTGTCGAGCAAGTCGCCCTGGATTGCTGCGAGGGTCGAGTGATCGCAACGCTTGAAGGCGGCTACAACCTCGATGCACTGGCTCGCAGCGTCGATGCCTTTCTGGGTCCGTTTCTGGGCGGCCTGCCGACATGAGCGTCCGTAATCTTGCCGGCTTGTTGGAGCCGCGCAGCATCGCAGTGATCGGCTCGGCGACAGGAATGCTGCAACTTCAGCTGGTGTCGAATCTTCAAGCGTCCGACACAGAGAAGCGTCCGCTGCATCAGTGTTCGAGTCTGCCGTGGCCGGCAGCCGATCTTGCCGTCATTCTCGATTCGGCACTGGCAACTCCAGAAGCCCTGCATGGATTTGCGAAGACAGGTGGACGCGCGCTGCTGTGGGCTGCAGACGCTCCGGTCAGTGACGACGTGTTATCCGCATGCAGGCCGGCCCGGATACGCATATTGGGCCCTCGCACCTGCGGGGTCGCCAGTCCCGGGGCGGGGTTCAACGCAACCTGGCTGGCACAAACCCCGCTTCCGGGCTCGGTCGCCTTGATTGCGCAGTCGCGCTCGATCGCCGCGACCGTGATGGATTTTGCGCAGGGCCGCCAATTGGGGTTTTCCTGGCTGGCTGTGACCGGAGCCGAGCGTGACGTCGATGTCGCAGATTTGCTCGACTATGCCGCGCTGGACCCGAGTACTCGTGCAGTGGTGCTGGATCTGGGTCGCATCGGAGAGGCGCGCAAGTTCATGTCCGCCGCACGGGCGGTCGCTCGAACCAAGCCGGTCGTCGTGTTGCAAAGTCCGGGCGCTGGCGCGCAGCTTCCGGACCCGGTGCGCTCGGCCGCTTTCGCCCGGGCGGGTCTGGTGGAATGCGTAGATCTCGAAGCCTTGTTCGACGCGCTGGCAGCACTGGAGCGTTTGCCGGTACTGAAGTCGTACCGCATTGCGATTGCAGGCAACGGTGCGGGGCTTTGCGCGTTGGGCAGCAGCGCATTGGCGCGGCACGGACTGGAGCCGGCGCGGCTCTCCCAGTCGACCTGTGATGAACTGCTGCGACTCAACCCGCAGACACGTTTCTCGTCCAGGACTGTCGATCTGGGTGAGATGCCCGGCGCGACCATCGCCGTTGCCCTGCGCCATGCGCTGGCAGATCCTGGCGTTGACCTCCTGCTTCTGGTGCACGGTCCCGGGACGCAATGCCCCCAGCGTGAACTGGCGGAAGAGCTGTCCCATGCCAAGCTGGGCGGAAAGCTGCTCGCCGTGTGGCCAGGCCTTGAGTTGGCTGCAGCAGCGCGCGCAATCAGCGCAGCGGCGGGCATCGCCACATTTGCGACGGCCGATCAGGCGGCTCGAGCCGTGCGCTTCCGCATGCGACACGCCATCAACCACCAGTTGCTGACGCAGACCCCGGAACCAGACGCCGCCGACGAGCCGAACTCGGCGCAATGCGCCGCGCTGTTGCACGGCTACGAAGCCGCGGGCACGCTCGAGGTGCCCGCAGACGCAATCATGGCAGTGCTGGAGCACTACGCCGTTGCGACGCCCGGAGATGCGGATACCGTTGACGACATCTATCGCGTGACGCTCAGCTGCAGCGCAGAACTGGGCATGCACATCGACCTTCAGGCAACGAGCGCGAACGGACCGAGCCCTCGTGCTTGCGCATTGCCACCGCTGGACTCGGTCCTCGCCACTCGCCTTCTGCTGGAGGCGGGCATCAGCGCGACGTCCCAGCAGGAAGCACTGGCCCCGAACCTGATTCGGCTGGCGCGCCTCGCGGTCGAGCAGCCCTTGATCTGCGCTGCACAACTCGAACTTGGCGTCACCAGGAATGGTTCAGCTGCGATCGTACTGCCGGGGGCAAGCGTATGGGTCAACACGCCGCCGACCGAACGCCGACGGCTCGCGCTCGCACCTTATCCGTCTGATCTGGGGCATGTAATACCGCTCGCGCAGAACTCCAGTTACCTCGTTCGGGCGATACGCCCGTCCGACGAACCCGCACTCATCGAGTTGTTGCACGCGCTGAACCCGGAGGAAGTGCGCTATCGATTCTTCATTTATCTGCGTTATTTCAGCCACGCCATGGCGGCACGCATGACCCAGATCGATTACGACCGTGAACTGGCACTCGTGGCTTTCGATGTGGAAAAGCGTGAGGCGCTGATCGGTACGGTAACGCTGATTGCGGACGCCGACGGCAGCGAAGCCGAGTTCGCCATCCTGGTGCACCATGCGCACGCCGGGCGAGGTCTGGGCCGCCACCTGATGACTTGCATGCTCGAGTACGCCGCTGCCAAAGGCGTCTCGAGGGTGATCGGTCATGTTCTGTCCGACAACCGCAGCATGCTTGCGCTGGCCAAGCGCCTCGGCTTCGCGATCAAGTCTGACCCGCTTGATCCCGGATGCAGGATGGTTGAAATGCGCGTCGCGGCGAAAAGTGCCGCCGGCGATGCTGACCATCAGCGCGTTGATACAGATCCGTGCTCTGGAACTGGCCCGGGCTCATCCTGAAGGCAACTTCATCAAAGGGCGCCAGGGGTTTGTCTGATGCATCGCCAGCGCGGGCCGGCTGAGGAAAAGCCGCTGAGGGCAGTCGAGCAACAAGACCATTCCCATAAGGTAGGGCGAACGGGGAGGGGACGCAGGGCAGGCGCCGAGACCGCGGCGTTACGCGGTGCTCGCATCAAAGTGCTGTTGGTCTCAGTGCTGGAACTTTCTCTGGAAGTTGACGCGCAGATCGCCGGTGGACCGTCCGCGCCAGATGATCAGGTCGCGCCACCGCTCTTGGAAGCAGGCAATCTCGACCAGGGCGCTTTGAAAAATGAAAATGCGCTGATCGAGCTCTACGCGGCGAACGCGAGCGCGCCTGTGTGGGTGCAGTTTGGCGCACCCAGTAGTCAAGCGATCGGACTGTTGCACGAACTGCAAAATGCCAGTGCCATGGGCCTCGACCCGTCGGACTAGGACGCAGAGCTGCTCGCAGCTGAGGTGGAGGCCCTTCAGCCTAATCAGAGCCCGGTGCCCGCCGGGGCAGGTTCACTCACTGCGTCAGACGCAGCAGAATCTTCGATGCGATGAGCCGGAACACGTCAGTCAGTTCACCGGCGGTGGGCGCGAACGCGGCGACGCCGACCGGTTCGTTGGGGTTGAATGTCGAGCTCGACGGATCGTTGGCGATCCTGCGCAGCGACGCCTTGTTGATATCGTTGCCCAGGCCGATCGCGAAGACCAGCGTGCCGTCCTGCCGTGTGAGACGTGCCGAGCGCTCGGCCATGAACAGACCCTCGTTCTCGACGTTGCCCGTCGACCGCGTGATGTTGGTGCCGGTACGCAGCGAATTGAAACGATCGGACTGAGTGTGGGTGCAGGTGACCGTGGCGCCGCTGGCCGGGTTGTGGAATCCGTCGTTGCTGCTGTCCGGTACCAGCACCAGACTGCGGAAGTTGTTGCCGGTGCATCGGATACTGGGGGCAAGGAACGAGTTTGCGTGGCCGTCGGTGAAGAACACCAGCACCTTCAGCACGTTCTCGTTCGGATCGAGCGGAACGTTGCGCACCTGGTCGCGCACGATGTCGATACCGCCATGCGAATACGTCCATCCAGAGAACGGCATGCTGCGCACGCGGTTGCCGATTGCCGTCTTGAAGTTGTGGTTCATCGCGAAGTCGAGCGTCGCGTGGTCCGCATAGCTCGACAGTGCGACACGGTCGATGGCGTTGTCGAAGAATCCGACAAAGGCTTCCACGGCGCCGGGGAGTGCGGCCCTGCCGCCGTTGCTGGCCATCGATCCGGAGCGGTCCAGTGCGATGCCCATGACCAGGCGCGCACGCATGGCTTGCGCATGCGACGAGGTTGAGACGGTGGTGAAGTCGCCGCCGCCAGGCAGCAGGCGCAACACGCCGAGGAAGTACGTGTTGGTGCGCACGCGGGCGTCGACGGTGATGCGCTTGTTGCCGTCCGGCGCGATCGCGATGGTGACAGCGACCGTCGGCTGTTCGACTTCACGTGCGTTGACCCGCGATGCTGCGTAGTTCATGCGGAACGTGCTCTCGGCAACCGCGCGCGCCTGTGCGTCGCCTAGTGAAAGGCTGCGCACACCCATGAGCGCGCCGGCATCGACGCCCTTGGAAAGCGCGGCCCGGGTCATGTACATCAGGCCGACATCGAGTGCGAGACCGGAAAACGCGATCAGGACCAGGGCGCTGATCGCGAAGGTGACTAGGATTGCGCCGCGTTGGCGGCAACGCTTCAGTATGGTTCTCATGGGTCATCGTTCTCAGAAGAAGGCGACGTCGTAGTAGATGTCGCTGAGGGTGATTCCGATCAGTGCGCCGACCGGTGTGATCGGCGCGGATTCGTAGAACACCTCAGCGACGTACATGGTTCCCCCGTTGGGCGGCACCAGCGGATTCGTTGCCGGCAAGACCGGCACCGAGCCGATGCCGTTGCCGATGCGGCTGGGGCTGGGTGCTCCACCCGATCCCTGCTGCGCCTTGATCGTGGCCCGGCCGTTGACGTCGCGCACGACTTCGGTGATGACGACGTATCCATCAGCGGCAAGGTCCAGCGGTGGCGCGGAAAGGCTGACAGCGGTGATCGCGTCGACCAGCGGCGTGCCACGTGCAGCGAGATTCGCGGCTTCGCGACTGACGTTGATCAGCACCTGGTAGGTGAGAATCATGCGGCCCAGGTCGATGATCCCGAACAGGACGACCAACAGTATCGGCAACACCATCGCGAACTCGACGACGGCCAGTCCGCGAGAACGGCCACGGCGGCTCACTGTTCCGCTCCGGGCGGAAACGGTTCGTTCCTGAAGCTGGTGCTGACGGTGAACTCATGGCTGCCGTCGTTGAAGTACCGGCCAAGCAACGGCGTTGCAAAGATGAAGCGATAGCTCATCGAGATCGTCACCGTGTCGCCGGGTGTGCCGGCGCTGTCGTCACCGCCGATGATGCTTGAGACGACGATGTCGTTCGGATTGACGGTCACGCCGACTGCGCTGTCCTGAACGATCTGCCGGATCGATTGAAGGCGCGATTGAAGTGTTTGCGGATTGTCGGGGTCCGGCAAGCGTTCGCCGGTGACCGCAAAGCGCCCGCCTTCGCGCATCGCATGCTGCAAGGTCATCTTGGTGAACATCATACGGCCGAAGTCGATGATGCCGAACATCAGCAGCAAGAACAGCGGCAGGATTAATGCGATCTCCACAGTGACCAGGCCACGCGATCGCGTGGTTCGGGTCCGACGGTTCAAGCAAGCAGGATGCACCGCGCCACTCCTGGAAGATCGATTCAATGGAATCATCTTGTACAGAGTCATTCGCGCCACTGCGTTGATCTGGATCAGTTGTAACTCAAGTCGCATTGCCACCACGCAGCGCCAGTAGAAAATCTCTACACGCTGGCCCGCGAGCGAGGAGCCGAATCGCGCCAGGCGATGCCGTTCAAGCGGCATACGCGACCGTTCGTCGCTTGCAACGGGGAATTCGCGAACCGGGACCGACGGATTGACCC
>JALYJV010000438.1 GCA_030775105.1 Pseudomonadota bacterium
CAGTACGAGTGCGCACGCCCACCTCACTGAGCGGCGGGTGCCGCAGGGGCAGGCGTTGGTGTCGGTTCGGCAGCTTTCGCGGCGGGTGCAGCGCCTGCGGCCGGTTCGGTTGCCGGGTCCGCTGGCGCAGAGCCCTTCTTCTTCTTGCCGAACAGCAGGTCGCCGAGCTTCTCGTTGATCTTTTCCTTGATCTGCTGATCGCTGCTCTCACCCTTGGGCAGGCCGAGCTCTTCGCCGATCTTTTCCTTGAGCTTGTCCTTGGCCTTGTCCTTCACGACCTGATCGAGCCCGAGCTTGTACTTGGGCTTGAACAGGTTGCCGGACAGTTCGATCGGAATCGTCAGGCCCTTGAGCGCTTCAAGATCCTTGCCGCCCTGGCCTTTGCTGGTTTCGACCACCGTCGGCTTGGCGATGAAGTTGATCGTCTCGTTGACGAGGTCGATCGAACCACTGCCGGCCAGGCGAAACGCCGGGCTCGCGGCGGCGAGGTCGGAGGTGCTGAGAATGCCGTTGACGATGCTGGCGCTGGCGCTGAGCGCCGCGAAGTCGGTTTCCAGCGGCTCGTTCGAGGCCTTGGGCACGGCCTGGCCGTGGAGCAGCGCCTCACCGGTGCGCAGGATCTGCCCGAGGTTGAAGCCCTTGACCGCACCCTGTTCCACCTTGAATGACAGCGTGCCGTTGAGTGCCTTGCGAATGTCGCCGACGGTGGTGCCGCGGCTGGTGAGGTCGAGATTGATGTTGCCCAGGCCGCTGACGTAGTCCTTGCCGAGAAAGTCCGCCAGGAAGGGCGCGGCATTGAGCGCGGTCAGGTTGGTCTTGAGCGCAAAGGCCGGCGTGCCGCCACCGGCATAGCGGTTGCTCAGGTTGACGTTGCCGCCGTAGAGCTTCGCGCTGATCTCCTGGGTCTTCGCCTGATCACCCTTGCCGCCGAGCTTGAGGCGCACGTCGGTGAGCTGCAGCTTGTTGATCGTCAGCTTGCCGATGTCGATCGTGCCGTCGGCGTTGAGCTTGTCGAGCGCTTCGGTCGGCAGCTTGATCGCGTTGATGTCGGCACTCGCGCCGGGTTCGGCAGCCGGCTCGGACGGCTCGCTCTTGGGCGGCAGGTAGCGATCGGCATTGATGGCGTCGACCTTGAGTGCGAGCTCCACGGCCTTGGTCGCGAAGTCGGTGATGCCGACCTGACCCGTTACGGTCGTGTCGTCGAGGGTCAGGTTGAGATCGCGCAGCGCAGCCGACTTGAAGCTGCCGCTGTACTGCGCAGACAGCGCGGCCTTGGTGAGCACCTTGTCGTCGGCGGTCTTGGGCGCTTCGATGCCGAGCAGTTTGAACAGGTCGCGCGGCGAGAACGTCGCGATCTTGACCGGGCCGGACAGCCGCGGTTGCTCGCTGTTGAGGCCTTCGCCCTGGATCGACGTCGTGATCACCGCGCCAGCGGCCTCGATGCGAGCGTCCTTGAAGCTCATCGTGCCCTGCTTCTGGTCGTAGCGCAGCGCGCCATCCATGGACACCGTCTGCTTACCGCCGGGGAGCGAGTCGCCGGTCGCGGTGGCCTTGAGCTTGAGTGCGTCGATGCTGAACAGACCCTGCTTGAGGTCGGCCAGGATCTGCGCGCTCAGATCGCCCTCGGCAGTGATCGCCGGGTCCTGCGCCTTGAGCTTGAAGCTGATTTTTGGATCCTTGAGCGTGATGACCTGGGTGTCCAGATCCGGCGTGACATTGGCGTCGAGCTTCAGATCCAGCGCCGCCTTGGGCGATTCGGAGAGCGTCGTCAGCGAGAGTTCGATGTCGAAGGGTTCGCCCGGGCTGATACTGCCGACATCAAGGTTCAGCGGCTCGATCGCATAGGTCTTGCCGGCCTTGGCGTCGCTGTAGCGCAGGACCGCATCGCTGATCTCGATGCCGTCGATATCGATGTCCTCGATCTTGAAGCTGGCTTCGCCTTCGACCTTGGTTTCTTCTTCCGGCTTCTCGCGCTCGAGCTTTTCGCGGTGCGCGCTGATGTCCTGCCAGTTGTTGACGCCATCCTTGTTGACCGCGAGGTTCAGACGTAGGCCGTCGAGCGTGATGCCGCTGATCTTGGCCTGCTTGTCGCGCAGCAAGGGAATCAGCTGGATGCCGACACCCATTTCCTGAACCGCTGCGAACGGCTCGCTGCCGAAGCCTTCGGCATTGCCGAGCTTGACGTCGGTGACCTCGGCATGCAGCCAAGGGAAAACCTGCAGTTCAATGTTGCCGACCTCGAACGAGCGTCCGGTTCCCTCCTGGACGATCTCGGAGATCTGCTGGCGGAAATTATTGGGGTCGAAAAACATCGGCACCGCGATTGCGACGGCGAGCAGCAACGCGAACAACACGCCGAAGATGATCAGGAAGATCTTGAGCGGCTTGGCCATGGTCCATCAACATCCATACAGGGGAGAGTGGGAAGTGTAGCGGCTCCCGCCAGGCGCGCAGATGAACGCCGGCTTGCCGCGGCGGCTAACCGCCGCCGATGGCCTGGACGATCAGCAGTTCGTCGCCATCGGCGACCGTGGTCGCGGCATGGCGCGTGCGCGGCACGATGTCGCCATTGAGCTGGATTGCGACGCGACGCTCGCCCAGGTGCAGCAGTTCCAGCAGCTCGACCAGGTTCAGGGCCTGGGTCAGCGTCCGGGGTTCGCCGTTGACGGTGATTTGCATGGATTTGGCTAGGGCTGCAGGCGAATTGAGTCATCCGGGCGGGCATGCAATACAATGCAGGCTCGCGGTGCGGGCGTAGTTTAATGGTAGAACTGAAGCTTCCCAAGCTTCTAGCGTGGGTTCGATTCCCATCGCCCGCTCCAACCCCTTTTGAGATCCCGTTGGGGTCTGTTGCGCACCCGCCCGGATCACCGCGTGCCACCGCCGCCTGCCGATCCGTGGCACGTCACTCTGGAGATTCGGGTGGAAGATACGCTGCAGTTTGCCGGGCGCACGTTCCGGTCGCGCCTGCTGGTCGGTACCGGTAAGTACAAGGATCTGGACGAGACCGGCCGCGCCATCGAAGCCAGTGGCGCCGAGGTGGTTACGGTGGCGATCCGCCGCGCCAACATCGGCCAGAATCCCAACGAGCCGAACCTGCTCGATGTGATTCCGCCGTCGAAGTACACGATCCTGCCGAACACCGCCGGCTGCTATACGGTTGAAGACGCCGTTCGCACCTGCCAGCTCGCGCGCGAACTGCTCGATGGCCACGACCTCGTCAAGCTCGAAGTGCTCGGCGACGCCAAAACCCTGTACCCGGACGTACCGGCGACGCTCGAAGCCGCGAAGATCCTGATCGCCGATGGCTTCAAGGTCATGGTCTATACCAGCGACGACCCGATCATCTGCAAGCGCCTCGAAGATATGGGCTGCGTCGCGGTGATGCCGCTCGCCGCGCCGATCGGCTCGGGCCTGGGCATCCAGAACCGCTACAACATCCTGACGATCGTCGAGCAGGCGTCGGTGCCGATCATTGTCGATGCCGGCGTCGGCACCGCATCCGACGCCGCGATTGCGATGGAGCTGGGCTGCCACGGCGTGCTGATGAACACGGCGATTGCCGAGGCGAAGAACCCGGTCCTGATGGCCAGTGCGATGAAAAAGGCGATCGAAGCGGGCCGCGAGGCGTTTCGCGCCGGCCGCATGCCGCGTCGCCGGTTTGCGAGCGCGTCGTCGCCGGAGACCGGCCTGCCGTTCTGAGGGGCGACCATGAGCCTGTATACCCCGCGCCACTTTCTGGGCAGCGACGCGCAGGCGTTGCGGCTGATTCATGACAATCCCTTTGCGACGGTGATCACGACAGTTGACGGCGCCGAGCCGCACATTACGCACATCCCCCTGCTGCTCGAAGATGGCGCAATCGTCGGTCACCTGGCGCGCGCCAATCCGCACTGGCAGGCGTTTGCGCAAGGCCGCACGGTCGCGGTGTTCCATGGACCGCACAGCTATATCTCGCCGCGCTGGTACGTGGAGCCCGACAAGAACGTGCCGACCTGGAACTACGCCGTGGCGCATGTGCACGGCTGTCCGCAGATGCTGGATGCCGCAGACGTGCCGCAACACATCACCGCGCTGACCGCGGCGTACGAGCAGGGCGCCTGGTCCGCGACGCCGGAAAAACTGAAGCAGCTGGCACCCGGTGTCGTCGGGTTTCGGATGGCCATCGAGCGCATCGAAGTGAAGATCAAGATGAACCAGAACCGCAGCGCAGCCGACCGCGCCAAGGTCGTCGCGACGCTGCACGCGAGCGGGCGACCCGACGACGCCGCAGTTGCCCAGTGGATCGTCGTCGATGAGTGACGTGGAAGAATCGGCGCCGCGTCATCGCCGGATCCGCTCCTTCGTGCGTCGCGAAGGGCGCATGACCGAGGGCCAGACCCGTGCGCTGGCGGAACTGTGGCCGCACTACGGCCTGGAAACGCCCACTGCAGTGCTGCATCTGCCGACCCTGTTCGGCCGCGATGTCCCAGTGATATTCGAGATCGGCTTTGGCATGGGCGACTACCTGGCGAGCCGTCTCATTGCCGAGCCGCAGCATGATTTCATCGGTGTCGAAGTCCATCGGCCGGGTGTCGGGCGGGTGATGAACCATGCCCAGCTCGCCGCGCGGGAAAACCTGCGCGTCGCCTGTCACGACGCGGTCGAGGTGCTGCGCGACTGGTTGCCACCAGGCTGTCTCGACGAGATCGTGATCCAGTTCCCCGATCCCTGGCACAAGAAAAAGCACAACAAGCGACGCCTGGTCCAGCCGGAATTCGTCCAGCTCGCGGTTTCGAGGCTCAAGCCTGGCGGGCGTCTGTCGCTGGCGACTGACTGGGCGCCGTATGCCGAGCACATGCTGTTGGTGCTCAATGCGCAGGCCGGCCTGCGTAACCTGTCGGCGGATGGCGGGTATGTCCCGCGTCCCGAAGCCCGCCTGAAGACCAAGTTCGAAAAGCGCGGCGAGCGTCTCGGGCACGCGGTCTTCGATCTCGCGTACCTGAAGATCTGAGGCGACCCGGGGTTTCGGGCGGATGGTCATATCGCCGTAATCTGAAAATTCGGTACTCTGGTCAGCCGCAGAGCACGCCTTCTCATGTCCGTCCAACACCCGATAGTCGGTATTACCGGATCCAGTGGCGCCGGCACCAGCACGGCGGTGAAGGCGTTCGCCCGCGTTTTCAACGAACTGCGCCTGAAGGCGGCGATGGTCGAGGGCGATGCGTTCCATGCCTATGACCGCGAGCAGTTGCGGCGCACGCTGGAGCGTTCACGCATCCGCGGCGAAAACTTCTCCTTGTTCGGGCCATCCGCCAATCTGCTGGAGCGGCTCGAGCAGCTGCTGCGCGAGTACGGAGAGGCCGGTACCGGTACGACGCGTCACTACCTGCACCGGGAAGATGAGGCCGCCTCGTTCGGCCAGCCGGTGGGCACCTTCACCGAATGGGAGCGTCTGCCGGTACCGACCGATCTGCTGTTCTATGAGGGATTGCACGGCGGTTATGTCGGCGAGGACGTCAACGTCGTTCGCCACATCGATTTGCTGATCGGCGTCGTGCCGGTGATCAACCTTGAATGGATCCAGAAGATCCGCCGCGACACCGGCGAGCGCGGCTATGAACCGGAGGATGTTCGACGCACGATCCTGCGCCGCATGCCGGACTACGTGAACTACATCGTGCCGCAGTATTCGCAGACGGATATCAACTTCCAGCGCGTGCCGCTGGTCGACACGAGCAATCCGCTGGATGCGCGCGAAATCCCGACGCCCGAGGAAAGCCTCGTCGTCGTGCATTTCAACGATCGCTCGCGTGTGCGCGCCGACTTCGATCTGATGCTGCGTGAATTGCCAGGTTCTTTCCTGTCGCATCCGCAAACCGTCGTGGTGCCGGGCTTGCAGCAGGAGCGTGCACTGGAGCTGATTCTGAAGCCCGCGGTTGCAGAACTTGTGGCGCGGCGCGACGCCATCCGCAGCACGATCTAGTTTTCAAGGGCCGCAGGCCCTTTCCGGAGTACGCATGCAATACCGTCCACTGGGCCGCACCGGCCTGAATGTCAGCGCAATCTGCCTTGGCACGATGACGTGGGGCGAGCAGAACAGCGAAGCCGAAGCCCATGCGCAGATGGACATGGCGGTCGCTTCCGGCATCAATTTCTTCGACACGGCGGAGATGTATCCGGTGCCGCCGAAGGCAGAGACGCAGGGGCGCACCGAAACCTACATCGGCACGTGGTTCAGGAAGACCGGAAAGCGCAAGGACATCGTACTGGCGACCAAGGTGATCGGACCTGGCATGTTTCCGTACCTGCGCGGCGGGCCGAAACTCGATCGTGCCCAGGTCCTCGCGGCCTGCGACACCAGCCTGCAGCGCCTGCAGACCGATGTGATCGACCTCTATCAGGTGCACTGGCCACAGCGCCCGACCAACTACTTCGGCCAGCTCGGCTACGACCATCACGACAGCACTGACGGCGGCGTGGCGATCGAGGAAACCCTGGGCGCACTGTCCGAACTGGTTAAGCAGGGCAAGGTCCGGTACATCGGCATTTCCAATGAGACGCCATGGGGGCTCGCCGAGTACCTGCGCCTGCATCGCGAGCGTGGTCTGCCTCGCGTCGAGTCGGTGCAGAACCCGTACAGCCTGCTCAACCGCAGCTACGAGGTTGGGCTCGCTGAGTACGCCCACCGCGAGCAGATCGGATTGCTGGCGTATTCGCCGCTGGGCTTTGGCGCGCTGTCAGGCAAATATTTGCATGGGGCATGGCCCGCCAACGCGCGCCTTACGCTGTTCAAGCGTTTCTCGCGCTACAACGGCGATCATGCCGTGGCGGCGATCGCCGAGTACGTTGCACTGGCGAAATCGCATCGACTCGATCCGGCGCAGATGGCGCTCGCCTACGTCAACAGCCGCCCGTTTGTGGCGTCCAACATCATCGGCGCGACGTCCCTTACGCAACTGCGCAGCAATATCGACAGC
>JALYJV010000439.1 GCA_030775105.1 Pseudomonadota bacterium
GAGAAAGTCGAGCCGATCGTGCTGCGCCCGGGTGGAGCCCAGCAACAGGTCCATGACGGTTTTGATTCCAGGCCCTCCATCGGCCTCGTATTTTTTCTCGCGGTCCGTCGCAGTGCTCTGGCACAGGTCTTCCTGTGGAATTCGCGCGAACCAGCTTTCATCGGCGACCAGGCGCCGGTCGAAACGCTCGACCACAAGGACCTTGTAGTCGTCGAACTGATCCATCCAGCAATGTGCGGTTTCGACACCATAGGCGCGCAGGATTTGCGCGCAGAGCCATTCGTTCTCGACAGACAGCGTCAGGTCGATTCCTTGTGGCCCTTCACCGATCGGAAGCTTGAGGATGTGCGTCGTCGGCGTTGCTCCCACGGGACGGAGCCATTGCCCGCCATGGCGGAGCAATGCTGTTTTCTCCTGCGCGCCAGCGAGGGAGATGCGGAAGTCTTCATCATCGAAGTCGCTGCGGCCGAGCGTCGGCCCCGACAGGGTATGCCGGAGCAGCCGTGCGATGTCGTCCGCATCAAGGGGGATCCCGTCTGTTTTCCGGGGATCGGGCGGAATCTGATCTTCCGATGTCAGTTGAATCGCGCCGATGCAATCCCGCCCGATCTCGGCCAGCAGATCGAAGGCGCGGCCGGACGGTGCGTTGAATCGCTGGCGGATGCGTTCGCGAATCGCCTTGTTGTCGGGCAGCAGGTTTTCGAAGAACCGCTCGACCACAGGTCCTCTGTAGAGGGTGCCTTCCGGTCCGAGCGGCATCGATAGCGAGAGCGGGCGCGCGCGCCTGGAGGCAATCCACTCAGGAGTGTATGAAAACGTCTGCGGGTCGCTGGGTGGGGCGATCCATTGGCCCACCGGCTCGCCATTCATCCAGACCCTCAGCGTCTGTGTCTTTGAAGGGCGCGGCACGGGCTACCACTCGGAGGTGGCGGAGTCTGGTGCTGATTCAAGGTCGCGGAGCACCAGTTCCAGACCCAGGGCAGAGAGCATCTTGTATAGCGTTTCCACGGTGGCCTTGGCCCCGTGCCCTTCGATCGCAGAAATCTGGCTCTGCCGGATACCGACCTTTGAGCCCACAGCGGCCTGTGTCAGCCGACGATTCTGGCGACAGCTCTTCAGGACTTGGCCCAGTTGATGGGGCGTGCGAGCGACATAGTCCATGGATTATCTCCTTTAACAGATATATCGACGTTATCTATATTTTAAGATAATGTCAATTTATCTGAATATAAGGATAAATCCAAGGCAGAGCCGGCACCAACTCTGCAAGGACCTCGCCGGATTCGAGGTTACAAATCCGCGCCCTTGGGCGGCACGTAGCCGGTTTCCGAGGCCGTGCCATCGCCAAAAAAATACCGGTCCATTTCTACGCTCAGAAACTTGCGCGCAGACGCATCGGACAGCACCAGACGCTGCTCGTTGATCAGGCGCGTCTGGTGGGCGACCCATTCCTGCCATGCCTGCTTCGAGACGTTCTCGAACAGGCGCTGGCCGAGCGGCCCGGGCATGGGTGGGCGGTCGAGGCCTTCAGCGTCGGTCTTGAGTCGGATGCAGTGGACGGTACGGCTCATGGGCGTGTCATTCGGGTGTGAGCAGCTTGCGGATCGGCGCGGGCAGGCCGAGCGCGGTGAGTTCGTCTAGCGTAACCCAGCGCCGCTGTTCCGGTTCGCCGGGTTGCGGGGGCGGATCGTACTGCACGCACAGCGGCTGCAGCTGCAGGTCGAAATGGGTGAAGGCGTGATGGATGGGCGGCAGTGTCTGCGCCGAGCCGGCGCTCGCGAGCAGGGCATCGGCCCAATCGCCGCTGGCGAGCTTCACGTCATCGAGCAGCGGCGGGCACCACAGGCCGCCCCAGATGCCGACCGGTGGGCGCCGTTCCAGCAGCAGCTGGCCGGCGCTGGTGCGCGCGAGTAGGACACGGACACTGCGCTGCGGGCGCGCCTTCTTCGGCTTGGGCTGCGGGAACTGCGCGACGGTGTTCTGTGCGTACGCGGTGCAGTCGCCGGCGACGGGGCAGCTCGCGCATTGCGGCTTGCGCGTCGTGCAGAGCGTGGCGCCCAGGTCCATCAGCGCCTGCGTGTAGTCGGCGAGACGGGCATCGGGCAGCAGCGCTTCCGACATCGTCCATAGCTGAGCCTGCACCGCGGTTTCGCCGGGCCAGCCGGGGATCGCGGCGTGGCGCGCGAGCACGCGGCGGACATTGCCGTCGAGGATTGCCACGCGCGCGCCGCGCGCCTGCGCGAGGATCGCGCCAGCGGTGGAGCGTCCGATACCGGGCAGCGCACAGAGCGCTTCGACCGTGGGCGGGAACTCGCCGCCATGCGCTGCAACGATCTGCTGCGCGCAGCGGTGCAGGTTGCGTGCGCGGGCGTAGTAACCCAGGCCTGCCCACAGTGCGAGCACGTCATCGACCGGCGCTGCCGCGAGTGCCGTGATCGTCGGGAAGCGCGCAACGAAGCGCTCGAAGTAGCGGATCACGGTCGTGACCTGCGTCTGCTGCAGCATGATCT
>JALYJV010000440.1 GCA_030775105.1 Pseudomonadota bacterium
ATCTCGGCGTAGACCTGCAGGCACATGCTCAGCGTGTCGACGGTGTCGAACAGCGGCGGCTTGTCTTCCTGGTTGTCGCGGTTGTAGGCCAGCGGCTGGCCCTTCATCAGCACCAGCAGCGCGTTGAGGTTGCCGACCACGCGGCCGGTCTTGCCGCGCACCAGTTCGGGCACGTCCGGGTTCTTCTTCTGCGGCATGATGCTGCTGCCGGTGCAGAAGCGGTCGGGCAGGTCGACGAAGCCGAACATCGGCGTCGACCACAGGATCAGTTCCTCGCTCCAGCGCGACAGGTGCACCAGCACCAGGCTGGCGGCGGCGCAGAATTCGATCGCGAAGTCGCGATCGCTGACCGTATCCAGCGAGTTCTCGGTGACGCCGTCGAAGCCCAGCAGCTCCGCCGTGTAGTGGCGGTCGATCGGGTAGACCGTGCCGGCCAGCGCGGCCGAGCCCAGCGGCAGCAGGTTCAGGCGCTTGCGCACGTCGAGCAGGCGCGCGCGGTCGCGCAGGATCTGCTCGCGCCAGGCCAGCATGTGGTGGCCGAAGGTCACCGGCTGGGCGATCTGCAGGTGGGTGAAGCCGGGCATCACCGTGTCGGCCTCGCGCTCGGCGAGATCCAGCAGGCCATCGCTGACGCGATCGATCATCACGAGCAGATCGTCAATCGCATCGCGGACGTAGAGGCGCAGGTCAGTCGCGACCTGATCGTTGCGCGAGCGGCCGGTGTGCAGGCGCTTGCCAGCGTCGCCGATGCGCTCGGTCAGGCGCGCCTCGATGTTCATGTGGACGTCTTCGAGCGTGGTGCTCCACTCGAACCTGCCGGCCTCGATGTCGGCCTGGATCGCATCCAGTCCTGACAGGATCGCGTCGGTGTCGGTCGCCGTCAGCACGCCGACCTTGCACAGCATCCGGGCATGGGCCTTGCTGCCAGCAATGTCCTGGCGGTACAGGCGCGCGTCGAAGCTCACCGATTCGGAGAACTGCTCGACCAGCGCGGACGTGGATTCGGCGAAGCGACCGCCCCAGAGTTTCTGGTTGCCGGAGTTGGACATTGCTTGGGACTATGTAGGCACAGGCAGGAAAGGGGCGAATTATATAGGTCCATCAGGCCCAGCCGGGCGCTGAGCGGCAGCTGGCGGGGGATAAGCTGCCTTGCTGGAATGGCCGCTGCTTGCGAAGCTAGCCACGGCCATTCCGAGGCCGGACACCCGAAAATCGCCTCCTAAGTGCAACGCATCCGGCCCCCCACGGCACCCGCGCATACGCTGATTCCCGACTTCTGCGGCGGGCGTGGCGTGCTGATGCTGGCGTTCGTCATGGAACTGGTGGCGATCGTCTTTACCCTGGGCGGCGGCGCGCGCGGGCCGGCGGCACTGGAGCATCTGCTGCTGCTGTCGCTGTACCTGCAATGGATCAGTCTGTGCTCGGCGGCTGCGCTGTGTTCGGCGCGCAGCTGGCTCAAGGATGCCCGCCCTGGGGTCGTGTTCTTTGTCTGCTGGGCGATGATGGTGCTGATCGTCGGCGTGATCGCATTTTCGGCGCATTACCTGAGCGGCTGGCTCAACTGGAGCTTCATGCTGCCGTCGGAGACGCGCACCGTCTTCGTTGTGCGGCATACCAGCATCGCCGCGGTGGTTGCGATGCTGCTGCTGCGCTACTTCTGGGTGCGCAACCAGTGGGCGGCGCAGGTCCAGGCCGAAGGCGAGGCGCGCTACCAGGCGCTCAACGCGCGCATTCGCCCGCACTTCCTGTTCAATGCGCTCAACAGCCTCGCCGCGTTGATCCAGGTGCGACCGAACGATGCCGAGTTGATGGTCGAGGATCTGTCCGATCTGTTCCGTGCGAGCCTGGAGAGCCGCGGCCAGGTCGCGCCGCTGGTCGAGGAGATCGCGCTGTGCAATGCCTATCTGCGCATCGAGAAGCTGCGCCTGGGCGACAAGCTCAAGATCGAATGGGATATCCCGGAGGAGCTACTCGACTGGTCGGTGCCCAAGCTGGTTGTACAGCCGGTCATCGAGAACGCCGTGCATCACGGCGTCTCGAGGCTCGCCGCCGGCGGCCTGATCCGGATTGCCGCGCGGCGGATTTTCGAGCGTCTGGTGATCGAGGTGTCCAACCCGATGGCCGATGGCGACGCGATCCCGAGCAAGGGCAATCGGGTTGCGATCGACAACATTGCCCAAAGACTGAACCTGATTTACGGTGACAGTGCGCGACTGGAAATGGGCCGGGACCTGCGACTCGAAGGCGGCGTCTTCCGGGTGCGGCTGGTGCTGCCGCGGGCACCGCGCGGAGAAGTGCCGCAGAATTGAGGCTGGATGCACCGCGCTGGTGGTCCGCCAGTGACGATAACGAGGGGAAGATCGATGCGCGTGGTCATAGTCGATGATGAACCGCTGGCGCGGGAACGCTTGCGCCGTCTGCTGCAGGAGTTTCCCGGCTATGAGGTGGTGGGCGAAGCCGGTGACGGCGAGTCCGCGCTCGATGTCGTCGATGACGAAGAACCCGATCTGGTCCTGCTCGATATCCGCATGGGCGGCATGGACGGCCTGCAGGTCGCGCGCCAGCTGTCGGAAATGGACGTGCCGCCGGCTGTGATCTTTACGACTGCCTATGCCGAACATGCGCTGTCGGCGTTCGATGCCAGCGCGCAGGGCTATCTGCTCAAGCCGATCAAGCTCGAAAAGCTGCGCGATGCGCTGCAGCGCGTGCGCAAGCCGACGCGCGCGCACAAGGCCAAGCCGGTGGAGGTGGCGAGCGGCTCACCCAAGCGCGAGTTTGTGCTGGCGACGACGCGTGACGGACTTGTTCGTGTGCCGGTACCGGACATCCTCTACTTCCTCGCCGACCACAAGTACACGACGGTCGGCCATCTGCACGGCGAAGTGCTGATCGAGGAATCGCTGAAGACCCTCGAAGCCGATCTCGTGCCGCTGTTCCTGCGCGTGCATCGCAAGGCCCTGGTCAACACCCGCTTCATCGCCGGGCTTGAGCGTGATCGTCATGGCGACCAACATCACTGGCTCAAGCTCAAGCACGTCGCCGACCCGCTGCCGGTGTCGCGCCGGCGTCTGGCGGAAGTTCGGCGGTTCATGACGGATACCTGAGGGTACTTGCGGCATCTCGATACACCCGCTACGCGGGCACTCGATGCGAACGAAGGTGGGTTGAGCGGTTTCAACAAGCCGTTCGCATCGAGTGCCGCGCAATTCGCGGTGTATCGAGATGCCGCAGCACAAGCTGACCGTCCTCCTGGCTGGCGCGCAATACGCTGTGCATCGTGTGAAAATGCGGTTGTGAATACCAGACCGCTCCTATGACTCTCCGTATTGCCACCCGTGAATCGCCGCTCGCGCTGTGGCAGGCGCGCCATGTGCAATCCGCTTTGCAGCAGGCGCATCCGGGTCTTGATGTTGAACTGCTACCGATGACCACGCAGGGCGATCAGCTGCTGTCCGCGCCGCTGTCGACGGCGGGCGGCAAGGGCCTGTTCGTCAAGGAACTCGAACAGGCGATGCTCGAAGGCCGCGCCGATCTCGCCGTTCATTCGATGAAGGACGTGCCAGTGCAGCAGCCCGAAGGCCTGTGTCTGAGCGCATACCTGGAACCCGAAGATCCGCGCGATGCCTTTGTCTCGAATCGCTACGCGACGCTGGATGCGCTGCCGCAGGGCGCGCATGTCGGTACTTCGAGCCTGCGCCGGCAGACCCAGTTGCGAACCCTGCGTCCGGATCTGAAGATCTCCGACCTGCGCGGCAACGTCGGCACGCGGCTGCGCAAGCTCGATGAAGGCCAGTACGACGCGATCCTGCTCGCGTGCGCCGGCCTGATTCGCCTTGAACTGTCATCGCGCATTGCCGAATCGCTCGATCTGACCCACTTCGTCCCGGCGATTGGCCAGGGCATCGTCGGCATCGAATGCCGAACCAATGATGCAAGGACCCGCGCACTGCTCGCGCCACTGAATCGCCCGCATTCAGCGACACGGCTCGCCGCCGAGCGTGCAATGAACTCGCGCCTTGGTGGCGCTTGCCAGGTGCCGGTGGCCGGGCATGCGGTCATCGATGGCGCGCAGCTCACGCTGACGGGGCTGGTCGGTGCGCCGGATGGATCGCGCCAGGTGCGTGACGTCATCAGCGGCCCGGCGACGCAAGCGGCAGCACTGGGCATCGCGCTGGCCGAACGCCTGATCGAACGCGGTGCGCGCGATATTCTCGGCGCGCTCGGCATCAAGGTCTGAAACCCGCCGCTGATGATCCTCACGACGCCATGAGCATCACCAGCACTGGATCCCTGGCTCAGCTCCACGTCGCGGTGACGCGACCTGCCGTACAGGCAGAATCGTTGTGCCTGTTGCTGGAGCAGCATGGAGCGACGGTCGTGCGCTTGCCGATGCAGGCCATAGAACCTGCGCGCCAGTCCATGCGCATCGAACGCGCGCTGAGCGCCGCGCAGGCCGCCGATCTGTGGATCTTCACCAGCGCCAATGCCGTGCGCCATGCGCGCAGTCTGTTCGGCGTGCAGTGGCCACTGACGATTGCTGTCGGGCCCGCGACAGCAGCAGCGCTGGGGCCGCGCGGCGGGCAGCCTGTGGTCGTGCCGGCGCATTTGCACAACAGCGAGGGCGTGCTTGCGCTGCCGGAGCTACAGGACGTGCGCGGCAAGCGCGTCGTGCTGATCACCGGTGAAGGTGGCCGCGACACCATCGAGACCACGCTTAATGCGCGCGGCGCCGAGGTTCAGCGCATCGCAGTGTATCGGCGCGTGAATCTGCCCTATGCGCCGGAGCACATACAGGCAAAATTGGCTGCGGTGCAGGCCATCATTGTGACCAATGGCGAGGCCCTGCAGCAGGTGGTGGCGCGCACCCCGGCGGCCGGCCAGGCCGCACTGCTCGCTACGCAGCTGGTTGTGCCAAGTCAGCGTGTGGTAGAACAGGCATCCCAATTCGGCTTCACAGTCGCCCCCCTCGTACCCGACCAGATGCTCGATACCGCCTGTGTGCATTGCCTTGAGCGGTGGTGGAGCGATCGCGGCAGGACTCCATCAGCATGACCAACACGAACAACCCATCCTCGACAGTAACGCCGGACGCCGAAACCACGCCGACGGTTGCCGCCGGTGCAACCGATCAGACACCGGTGCCGACGGCTACGATTCCTGCGGGCAGCGAAGCGTCGAAGGAAGCGCCGCGTGAGACACCTTCCGCGCCGCGCGCCGAGCCGCGCCGTGGCGGATTCTGGAGCGGCCTGCTGTGGGCGCTCGTCGTGCTCGCGATCATCGCGGGTGTGGCGTTCGAGTTGTATCGTCGTGGTGCGCCGATGCTCAAGGAGCGCGATGACCGCATCGCGGCGCTCGAACAGGCGCTGACACGCTCTGCAGCCAATACCGAGAACCTGCGCGCGCGCACGTCCGATCTGCTTGCGGCGCAGCAGCGTGCGGCAGGTGACGTCGCTCGTTTCAGCGAACGCCTCGATGCGCAGGACGAGACCGTCGGCATGCTGCGCGACGAGGTCGGCGGCGGCCGTGTGCGAGTTCAGCTCGCGGTGATCGAGCAATTACTGATGCTGGCCAATGACCGTTTGCAGGTTGGCCGCGAAGTCGCAACGACAATCACCGCGCTCGAAGCGGCGGACGCGCGCCTGGCCGCACTGAAGGATCCACGCCTGTTTTCCGTGCGCGAGGCGATTGCGCAGGAACGCGCAGCGTTGCAAGCAGTGCCGGTTGCAGATGAGGTGGGGGCGGTGCTGATGCTGTCCGGCCTGATAGATCGCACGCCGCGCCTGCCGCTGTCCGCGCAGGTGCCGACGCATTTCACCGCTGCGGCGCCGACGCCGGCCGATCTACCTGTGGATGCGGGCCCCTGGGCGCGTGCCTGGGCGGCAGTCAAGCAGGCGGTTTCGAGCGCGTTCACGATCCGTCGCGCCGACGGCCCTTCACCGCAGTTGCTCGGTGCAGAGCAGGCGGCGCTGGTGCGGCAGATGCTCGCGCTCAAGCTCGAAGCCGGGCGCCTGGCGTTGCTACAGCGCAATGCCACCAGCCTGCGCGAGGCCTGCGCGTCGGCATCGCGCTGGCTCAGTGACTACTTCCGTGCCGACGATCCGGCGGTGATGGCTGCGCAGGCCGATCTGCAACGCCTGCAGACGCTGCAGCTGTCTCCACCGCTGCCGGACATCAGCCGCAGCCTCGGTCTGCTGCGCGGTCTCGCCGAGGTGCAGACGCAATGATTCGCCAGTGGCTGATCATGGTCGTCGTGCTTGCGGTCGGCGCTGCGGCGGCGTACTACCTGCACGACGAGACCGGTTATGTGCTGGTCAGTTTCCATGGCTGGATCCTTGAAACCTCATTGCTGGGCCTGATTCTGGCCGTCGGATTGACGGTCGTCGGCACCTGGCTGTTGCTGCGCCTGATCATTGGCGGCGTGCAGCTGCCGGCCGCGCTGCGTGGCATGGCCGAACGCCGCCGACGCGATCGCGCACAGCGCTCTTTCGAGACCGGCACACTGCATCTGCTCGAAGGCGACTGGAAGCGCGCCGAGGTCGAGCTCGTGCGCCGCGCAGCCGATCATCACGCCGGGCACCTGAACTATCTGTCCGCGGCGCGCGCCGCGCAGCGCATGGGCGCGGGCGAACGCCGCGATCACTATCTGCATCTGGCGACGAGTGTCGCGCCGGCGCTGGAGCGGGCGACGCTGCTGACCCAGGCGCGCCTGCAACTGGAGCGTGGCGAGTTCACGCTGGCGCGCGACGTCGCGTTGCGCCTGCGGGCGCTGGAACCCAAACATCTGCTGTCAGTGGAGCTGCAGGCAGAGGCCCTGTTCGGTCTGGCCGACTGGGAAGCACTGCGCCAGCTGCTGGTCAGTGATATCGGCGCTGCCGGTGTGCCCGCACCGCGCCGGCGTGAAATGCTCGCGCGCGCGCTGGTTGCGCGTCTGCGTGAAGCGGCAGCCGAAGCGCGCCTCGACCAGGTCAAGGCTATCTGGGGTGATACACCGAACGACGCGCGCCAATGGCCTGAAGTGCGCTTGCAGTACGCGCGCAGCCTCGCGCGCCTCAATGCACAGCCGGAGGCGCTGGCGGTCGTCAGCGCGGTGCTCAATCGCGAATGGGATGGCGGTCTGGCGACGCTGCACGGCGAACTCGAACCGGCCGATTCAGTCGGTCAGCTCGCGGCGCTGGAACAGTGGCTGAACCGCTACGGTGAACGCACGGAGCTGCTGATGGCGGCAGGCCGCGTGTGCCTGCGCAATCGACTGTGGGGCAAGGCACGCAGCTATCTCGATGCGGTCGAGCGCATCGCGCCATCTGCGGCTGTATATCTGGAACTCGCCAAGGTCTGCGAGCAGAGCCAGAACCCGACCGAAGCGCAGACGTTCTATCGGCGCGGTCTGGAGCAGGCGGCGAACGGTCGATAAGGGAAGCGCTGCACAACGGCACTCCGCTCGTGTCGAGCGCCGGCGAAGCCGGTGTATCGGACACCCGCGCCAGAGCGGCAGCCTTTCGATACATCTTGCGCTGCGCGCAAGACACTCGAGGCGAACGGAGTGAATTATTGCGACGCCGGAATCCCGGGCCAGGTCGTATGCGCGTCTTCAAACGCGTCGTAGTACAGATGGTCCGGTGATAGTCCCGCTTCGACGAACGCCGACTTCGCGGCGCGCACCATCACCGGCGGTCCGCTGAGATAGGCATCGAAGGCGTGAAGATCGGCATGCTGGCGTAGCGGCGCTTCATGCACCCAGCCATGCTCGAAAGAATCTGGCGCCGTGCCGGGCGCCGGCGGTGCGGACAGCACTGGGCAGTAGTGAAAATTCTCATGCGCTGCCGCCCATGAGCCGAGTTGTTCGTGCAAATACAGATCCGCTTCGGCGCGCACGCCCCAGTACAGCCAGACCGGGCGCTGCAGCGGTTGCTGCAACAGCTGTTCAAGTATCGCGTGCATCGGCGCAATGCCGGTGCCACCAGCAACCATCACGATCGGTCGCGTAGAGGTTTCACGCAGGTAGAACGCGCCTAGCGGGCCTTCGAAGCGCAGGATCGCGCGCTCGGGCATTTCGTGCGCTGCCCAGTGCGCGAAGCGACCTTCGGGTGTCACGCGAATGTTCAGTTCGAGGCTTTCACCATTCGGCGCATTCGCCATCGAGAAGCTGCGGCGACGGCCATCTTCGAGCAGTAGATCGATGTACTGACCCGGCAGATAACGGAACGCCGGATCGCCCGGATTGCGCCGCGGCAGCTTGAGGATGAGGCCGAGCACGTCGTGTGACAGCCAGCGCCGCGACTGCACGCGGCACGGCATCTGCTGTGGACGCAGGGCCTCGGCATTGGCCGGCTGGTCCAGCGCGAGCAGCAGATCGCTCGTCGGCTGCGCGAGACACATGAGAATGTAGCCCGCACTCACTTCGGCAGCGGACAGGCCGGGTGGGTCGAACGGATAGCTCACCTCGCCCTTGAGCAGGCGCACGCGACACGACGCGCAGCTGCCGGACTGGCAGCCATGCGGCAGCATGAGCTGGCTGCGCAGGCCGGCCTGCAGGATGGTTTCATCCGCTGCGACGGTGAACGGCTCGGGGCGGCCGTCCAGATACACTTCATGGCTCATGAACGATCACGATACTGACAGCACGGGTACACAGCCGCGCAGCCTGATTGCGGGATGCGGCGACATCGGTTTGCGAGTCGCCGAACGGCTGACGCGGATCGGCGGCGAGGGCGGTGAAGTTACTGCAATCGTCCGCACGCCGCAAAAGCAGGCTGCACTCGCAGCCGTGGGTGCGAGCGCGTTGCTCGCCGATCTCGATCAGCCGACCAGCGTCGGCGACTGGCCATGGCTGTTCTGGTTCGCGCCGCCACGCGCGCAAGGCGAGAGCGATCTGCGTCTGCGCGAGTGGCTGGCCGTGCAGCAGGGGAGCATCGAGCGCGTGATCTACATCTCGACCTCGGGCGTGTACGGCGACTGCGACGGCCGCTGGATCGACGAGTCCGAACCGCTCAAGCCGCTCGCCACGCGATCAATCCGCCGCGCCGATGCGGAAGCGGCGCTGCATGACTGGTGCGCAGTGCGCGACTGCACGACGGTGATCCTACGCGTGCCGGGCATCTACGGACCCGGCCGCCTGCCGCTGGCGCGACTGCGCGCTGCAGAGCCGGTGATGCGTGTTGCGGATGCGCCGTTCAGCAATCGCGTGCATGCAGACGATCTTGCCGATGCCGCGATCCTTGCCGCGCGCCACGGCCACGCCGGCGCGGCCTACAACATTGCCGATGGCCACCCGACGACGATGACCGACTACTTCCTGCAATGCGCGAAGCTGCTCGGGATGCCGGCACCCGAACAGATCAGTCGCTCCGAGGCGCAGCAGCGCTTCACACCGGCGATGTGGTCATACATGGAGGAGTCGAAACGACTGCGGACCGAGCGCGCCCGCCATGACCTGGGCTTTGTCCCGCGCTACCCGACGTTGCAGGCCGGCTTGCCGGGCTGCCTGCCCGTTTGAGTCCACTGGCACCGGATCCGCCGTGGGTACAATCGGCATTCCCCCGTTTGAAAAAAGAGGAGTCAGGGAAATGAGCATGGTCTCGGAGTTCAAGCAGTTCGCGATGCGCGGCAACGTCGTCGATCTCGCCGTCGGTGTCGTCATTGGCGCAGCGTTTGGCAAGATTGTGTCGTCGCTGGTCGCGGACGTGGTCATGCCGACGATCGGCCTGCTGGTCGGTGGCGTCGATTTTTCCGAAATGGCGATCACGCTCAGGGCTGCAGTTGGCGAGCAGCCAGCAGTGCTGTTGAGTTATGGCAAGTTGGTTCAGGCAACTCTTGATTTCATCATCGTCGCGTTTGCGATCTTCATGGTCGTCAAGGGCATCAACCGCATGAAGAAGGCCGAGGCCGCCGCACCGGCAGCGCCGCCGGAACCGACTGCGGAGCAGAAGCTGCTGACGGAGATTCGCGATCTGCTGAAGGCGAAGTAAGGCAGACCAGTTCGCCAGGAGTGTTCGCGCCTCCCCCCACAGCCGTTGAGCCGGGCGTCCGGATTCAGGATCTGTGCGCCGGCATCTCGATGCTCCTGCTGCGCAGGCGCTCGACGCGAACGGAGTTTCGTAGCGAACTCACAGCAGAACCCCGTTCGTCTCGAGTGCCGCGCGCAGCGCGGTGTATCGAGAGACCAGAGCGGCCCTTCCTCAGTTCGCCAACCGCCGCGCTCGCACGCGCACCGGCGCGGTGCGCTGCTGCAGCAACTCGTGCTCGCAGGACTTGAGCAGGCGCAGACAATCCTCGAACGTGCGTGAAATGCGGGTCTGGTTACGCACGCGCTCGAGCTTCGGCCAGGTTGCGCGTTCGCCAGAGCGGATGTAGCGCTGGATATCTTCGACCTGCGGATTCGTGAACGTGCGGAATACCCGGCGCGGCGTGCTGCGCGGGTAGATGTTGATGTCGCCCGAGTAGCGCTGGCGGATCACGTTGTCGAGCTTGCCGAGCACGCTGCCGCCACCGAAGGGGTCGAGATGCTTGCGTGCTAGCTGCAGCGCGCCGGAGCTGCCGGACTTGAGCAGATCCGCGACCAGAGGCGCAATGCCGCGCCGGCCGGCACTTTCGCGGTCGAGCTGGGCCATGAACGGCACGATGTGCGGATTGGTCTGACTGACGATGTAGTGATTGATGTTGTGCAGACGCGCGAGGCGCAGCATCGGCAGATCGGACGACAGCGAGCCGTCGACCCAGCGCTTGCCCGGCATGTACGGGCCGATCGTGCCCTGATAGTTGCGCGCCTCGAGCGTCACCGGCGGAAACACGCCGGGCACTGCGCATGACGCGAGCACCGCGCGGCTCATCACGACATGCGGTGCGGTCAAG
>JALYJV010000441.1 GCA_030775105.1 Pseudomonadota bacterium
GGGCCGCACCGAACTCTGCACCGACACCGTCGTAGCGTCCGCCACGGGCAATTTCACGGCCGTGGCCCGGCGCAAACGCCGCGAACACGATGCCGGTGTGATAGCGGTAGCCACGCAGTTCGGCCAGATCGACATGAATCGCCGTCTTCGGCGCGCTCTGTTTCAGGGCCTTGACGATTTTCTCCAGCGTATCCAGCGCTTCACTGATCTCCGCGCCCCCCGACTTCAGGGTTTCGCGAGCGCGCTTGATCACGCTGGCATCGCCATTGAGATCCATCAGCTGCGAAATCGGCTCGACTGCGAGCGGCTTAAGTTTGCGGCTCTGTGAAAAGTCGACGAGGTCCGGGTGCGACTTGCGCTGCAGGATGCCGAACAGCGCCGCCTCGTCCGTCGCATCCAGATCCATCTTCGCGGTCAGCGCGCGATAGATACCGACATGACCAAGATCGAGATGCGCGTTGCGCACGCCCGCCAGGCTCAAGGTCTTGAGCATCAGCTGCAGCACTTCGAGATCGGCCGACGTTGCCGCCGAACCGAACAGCTCACAACCGACCTGGCGCGGTGAACGCGAGCCGCCAAGTTCATCGGACTGCGTGCGCAGCACCGTGCCCAGGTAACACAGGCGGACGACGGCCTGATCGGCATAGCGCCGCGCCGCGATTCGCGCCGCTTGCGGCGTCATGTCTGAGCGCAGGCCGAGCAGACGCCCGCTGGCCGGATCGGTCAGCTTGAAGGTCTGTTGTTCCAGGCCCTGCGCGGTACCGGTGAGCAGCGTATCGAGATGCTCGATCAGTGGCGGCAGGACCAACTCATAGCCCTGCTTGCGGAAGTAGTCAAGCAGCTTGCGACGCAAAGACTCCATCTGCCACGACAACGGTGGCAGGGACTCTTCTACGCCTTCCGGCAGCATCCATTTCTTGTTGAGCATTGCCCGATTCAACCGATCATCTGCAACAGCAGCACACCACATACCAGACTCACCAAACCGATCACACGCACATTGCGACTCGAAAGCTGCGACATCGACGCCAGCATGCGCCGCCATTGTGTCGGCACCGCGAACGGCAGCAGACCCTCGATCACCATGACCAAGCCGAGCGCCCTGAGGAGCTCGGTCCAGTCGAAACTCATTGCGCGCCGTCGCGGAAGTATTTGAAGAACGGGCTGTTCGGCTCAAGCACCAACATATTGCTGCCGCCGTTGAAGCTATCGCGGTAGACATTCAGCGAACGGTAGAAGCTGTAGAACTCCGGATCCTGGCCATACGACTTGGCGTAGATTTCCGAAGCCTTGCCATCGCCTTCACCGCGCAACTCCTCGGCCTGCTTGTAGGCATTGGCAAGCGTGACCACGGCCTGACGATCGGCGTCGGCACGAATGCGTTCGGCTTCTTCAGCACCGCGCGCTCGCAGGTCGGACGCCACGCGTGCGCGCTCGGCACGCATGCGGTCATAGACTGACTCGCTGACCGTCTGTGGCAGATTGATCGACTGCAGGCGGATATCGACGATCTGGACGCCCAGATCAGCGACGTTCGGCACAACCTTGCGCTCAACTTCCTGCATCATCGAGTCGCGGTCGTCGGACACGACCTGCTGGATCGTGCGCGAACCGAATTCGTCGCGCAGGCCGCGGTTGATGATCGCCGACAGGCGATCCATCGCCACCAGCTCCTGACCACCGGTCGCGCGGTAGTA
Organism: Pseudomonadota bacterium; assembly: GCA_030775105.1. Classification (GTDB taxonomy): domain Bacteria; phylum Pseudomonadota; class Gammaproteobacteria; order Nevskiales; family Nevskiaceae; genus Solimonas. The sequence goes on from JALYJV010000441.1 coordinate 1,698, forward strand.
GGTTGCCGGATCGGCAATCCGCCATTTGACGTAGTAGTCGACTTCGACGTTCTTCTTTTCACCGGTCAGGAAGTTTTCGGTCTGGTTGTCCAGCGTCAGCAGGCGCGCATCGAACTTGCGCACCGACTGGTAGAACGGAATCTTCGGGTGAATTCCCGGCGGATAGGTTGCCTCCTTGAGGAGTTCACCGACCTGGAATTTCACCGCGTATTCGCGCTGGTCAACGATGAAGAACGAGTTGACGACGATCATCAGCGTCGCCAGGACGCCGATGGCGATTGTTGTGGGATTGATATTGCTCATTAGCGGTCCCTCGCGCGCGAACGCGCACCGTCTGGTGTCGTTGCGCCGCTGTTCGCCGCCGACGGAGCCGTCACATAGCTCGACGCTCCATCAGGCTTGGCGCCACCGCCGCGCATCAACTGGTCCAGCGGCAGGTAAAGCATCGGCGAAGCCTTGTCGACATCCACCAGCACCTTGCTGTTGCTGCCGTAGACCGCGCTCATCGCATCGAGATACATGCGCTCGCGCGTGACCTTCGGCGCCTTGCGGTACTCGCGCAGCATCTGATCGAAGCGCGCCGCATCACCCTCGGCCTTGGCAACGACCTGATCGCGATAGCCGTTGGCTTCCTCAAGCTGGCGTGCCGCCGCGCCGCGCGCACGCGGCAGACGGTCGTTTGCATAGGCCTCGGCTTCGTTCTTCAGACGCTGCTGGTCTTCACGCGACTTGATCGCGTCCGCGAACGCAGCCTGCACCGGTTCCGGCGGCTGGGCCTGCTGGAGGTTGACCTCGGTAACGAACAGGCCGGTCTTGTACTCGTTCATGCGCTCCTGCAGCAGCACCTTGGTGCGGTCTGCAATTTCCTGACGCCCGTCGGTGAGGATGAAATCCATCTTCGACTGGCCGACGATCTCGCGCACCGAGGACTTGGTCGCCTGGCGCATCGTCAGTTCGGGATCGGACACGTTGAACACATAGTCCTTGATCTCCGACACGCGGTACTGCACGGTCAGTTCCAGATCGACGATGTTCTCGTCCTGCGTCAGCATCGTCGCGCGGTCGCGCGTCGCGCGAATCCCGGTGACGTTGACGATCTCGTGGGTATCCACCGGCCAAGGCACGCGCCAGCGCAGACCCGGATCCGTCGTGCCGACGTACTGGCCGAAGCGCAGCACCACGGCGCGCTCCTGTTCGTCGACGACATAGAAGCCCGAGCCCACCCACAGCAGGCCAAGCGCCAGGACGACGAGTCCGATCAGACCGCCAGGCAGCGGGCCGCTCGTCTTGCTGCCATCGCCCGGATTCTTGCGTCCACCGCCAAAGCGCGACTTCAGGCGCTTGAGCACCTCGTCCACATCCGGCGGACCGTCGCCACGCTTTGGCCCCTGATTCCAGGGGTCACGACCCGGGCCGGGCTCATTCCAAGCCATTGAACACTCCGAAAAACCTTGATGAATTGATTGAAGCGGATCGCGCTGCCTGCAGCCGCCAGAAGGTGCCTGGACTGCCAGCGCCACGAAACACACGGAAAAACTGCCCAAAGGCCGGTGAACCTACGATCAATGGGGGCGAATTCTAGCAGCCCAAGGGGCGTGGCCGCGCACGACTACCCTTCACGCTGACGCTGCACCGGCAATGGACTCTGGGATCGGCAATCCGGCTGCGCGATACAAGCGTAGCAACTGACCGGTCGGCATCGAAACCCGCAGCCGATAGTTGCCATCCTCGTCCAGGGATTCAGACAGCACCGCACGCCGCTCGAACAGCTGCGAGCGCAGGCGCCCGCCCTGCGGTGGCAGCACCAGGTCATGCTCCTGCGGGTTCAGATCAAGGCGCTCGGCGACGGCGTCGCGCAGCAGCTCAAGCCCGTCTCCGGTCTGCGCCGAGACGAACACGCGCAGGCTGTGGGCCTCGCCGTCGAGATCGACATGCGCGGCCAGTTCGGGCCGCAGATCGATCTTGTTGAAGACTTCCAGCCGCGGCACTTCGGCCGCACCGATTTCCTCGAGCACCGCTTCGACCTGCGCGATGCGCGTGCTGCGTTCAGGATCAGCGCTGTCCACCACATGCAGCAGCAAGGCGGCATCGCGGGCTTCTTCCAGCGTCGCCCGGAACGCCGCAACGAGGTCATGCGGCAGATCGCGGATGAAACCGACGGTATCTGCGACGACGACATGCTCACCGGAGCGCAGCGGCATGCGTCGCACCGTGGTATCGAGGGTCGCGAACAGCTGGCTGGATGCGAACGTGCTGTTGCCGGTCAGGGCATTGAACAAGGTCGACTTGCCGGCATTGGTGTACCCGACGATAGACACCGTCGGCACTTCATTCTTGCCGCGCGCAGCGCGACTGCGCGCACGCCGGCTGCGGACATCTTCAAGCTGCTTCTTCAGTGCACCGATGCGGCCGCGGATCAGGCGACGGTCGGTTTCGAGCTGCGTTTCACCCGGGCCGCGCAGACCGATACCGCCGCGCTGACGCTCAAGGTGGGTCCAGCCGCGCACCAGGCGGGTCGCGATGTGATTGAGCTGGGCAAGCTCGACCTGCAGTTTGCCTTCGTGCGAGCGCGCCCGCGTCGCAAAGATGTCGAGGATCAGACCGGAGCGATCCAGCACGCGCGTCTTGAACTCACGCTCGAGATTGCGCTCCTGACTGGGGCTCAGCGTGTGGTTGAAGATGACCAGTTCGGCACATTGCGCGGCGACCAGTGCGGCAATTTCTTCGGCCTTGCCGGAACCGATAAACAGCCCCGAGTCCGGCAGACGCCGGCTGCCACCGACCACTTCAAGGATTTCTGCGCCGGCGGAGCGCGCCAGTTCAATGAATTCCGCACGATCGGATTCAAAGTCGGCGCCGGGAAACTCGAGATGGACCAGAACCGCTTTCTGGCCAGCCTTGGGCCGCTCAAACATGGACTGCGAAAGTCATCAAGCGGCCATCGACATCAATGATACAGGCCGGGGTCCTTGCGACCCCGGCCGCACAAAAATACGGCAACAACCAACAGCTGTAAGCGACAACGCTGCCGACAATGCGATTACTCGGCCTCGGGGCTGACGGTCGGCAGTTCATCGCCGTCTTCAGCATTGGGCTCGTAGATACGTACGGCGCGCGCCGGAACAACGGTCGAGATGGCGTGCTTGTAGACCATCTGGCTGACGCTGTTGCGCAGCAGAACAACGAATGAGTCGAACGACTCGATCTGCCCCTGAAGCTTGATCCCGTTCACCAGATAAATGGACACAGGGATGCGCTCTTTGCGCAGGGCATTGAGAAACGGTTCTTGTAGTGTGTGACCTTTGGACATCGGACGGACCTTTCTAGTTGTTGCCGCCGCTGCGGACGGCTCTTAAGACCTTTTGCGGGCCGAGTTTATCACGCGCCCCAGGCGCGCCCCGGTCTCCCTTATGACAGCAAAGACCTCACTTGATCAAGCAGATTCGGTGCCAACGGGTCCATGCGATGCAAGTTTGGCTCCGACCGCATCCAGGTCAGCTGCCGCTTGGCGTATTGGCGGGTTGCGGCCTTGCCGCGTGCGATCGCCTCATCGAGGTCGCATTCACCGTCAAGATGCGCCCATATCTGCCGGTACCCGACCGCGCGCACCGAAGGCAATGCCGGATGCAGATCGACGCGTTCGCGCAATCGCGCCACCTCGTCGACCAGACCGCCATCAATCATTTCATCAAAGCGACGGTCGATCCGCGCGTGCAGCACCTCGCGGGGCAGTTCAATCAGACCGACACGAACCACAGAGCCGAGCATCGAAGGCTCCCGCTCGCGCCGATAGAATTCGCTGGCCGGCAGCCCGGTGATCGCGTGGATTTCCAGCGCGCGCTGGATGCGCTGCTGATCGTTCGGATGCAGCCGAGCACCGGCTTCCGGATCGATGCGCTGCAATTCCGCATGCAGACTGGCGACACCCTGCTCGCGCGCACGCGCTTCGAGCAATTCACGAATCGCCGGATCAGCGCTGGGCAAGGCACTCAGGCCATCGAGCAGTGCGCGGAAATACAACATCGTCCCACCGACCAGCAGCGGCGTACGTCCACGTGCGCGGATCTGCACAATCAGCGACTGCGCATCAGCGGCGAAACGTGCGGCGGAATACGGCTCCGCCGGATCGAGAATGTCGATCAGGTGATGCGGCACCAGCGCCTGCTGTTCGGCCGTCACCTTGGCGGTGCCGATATCCATGCCGCGATAGATCTGCGCCGAATCGACGCTGATGATCTCGACCGGATAGTGCTCGGCCAGTGCCAGCGCGAGACCGGTCTTGCCCGAAGCCGTGGGCCCCATCAGGGCAATCAAGGGCAGCTCAGCCATGGTCAACGGCCGCGCAGGAACAGGCGATCCAGATCCTGCATCCCGAACTGCACCCAGGTCGGTCGACCGTGGTTGCATTGCCCGGCCAGTTCGGTGCGCTCCATATCGCGCAGCAAGGCATCCATTTCCGGCAGCGTCAGCCGGCGGTTGGCCTTGATCGCCGCCTTGCAGGCAACGTCGGCGAGCACACGGAACTGCGCATCGAGGGCTTCCCCGAAATGGCTCTGGCTCAATCGGCGCTCATCATCGCGGACCAGACCGCGAATCAGCCCTTCGACATCGACGACTGACAGCAACGGCGGCGTAGCGCGCACGCGGACCGACGCCGGCCCGGCGCGATCGATGTCGATACCGAAGCGATACAGCTCGTCACGGCGCTGCTCCAGCGCGTCGGCCTCATCTTCATGCAATGTGATCGCAACCGGCATCAGCAGCGCCTGTGCCGGAATACCACCCTTTTCCAGCTGCGCCTTCATGCGTTCGTAGAGGACGCGCTCGTGTGCGGCATGTGCATCAACCAGCACGAGACCTTCACGGTTCTGCGCGAGCACGAATACACCGTGCAACTGCGCGAGCGCGTGGCCGAGCGGCGCAGCGTCGATATCTTCCGCATCCGTCGGCGGCTGCCCCACAGCAAGCGCGGGCTCAGGCAGCGTGTAGCCGACACGAGCTTCGCCAACACCCCAGGACGGCGTGCGTATGGACGATGGCGTGGCGCTACCGGACGCACGCTCGTAGCGCAGCGGCGCCTGCTCGGTCAGCGTCCCGCCGCTGGCGAACTGCACCGGGTCCATCCGATGCGTCTGCGCATCCGGCCGGATGCGGCGCAGGCACTGGTGAACAGCGGCAAACAGCAGATCGTGCACGCTGCTGCCGTCACGGAAGCGGACCTCGGTCTTCTGCGGATGGACGTTGACATCGACCGCGGCGGGATCGAGTTCGAGATAGAGCAGATATGCCGGGTAGTTCGTTGAATGCATGACGTCGGCAAACGCGCGACGCAGGGCGAAGCTCGGCAGGCGATCGCGCACGAGGCGACCGTTGACGTAGAAGAACTGCAGATCGCCCTGCGGGCGCGCAAAGCTCGGCAAGCCGATGCGGCCATGCAAGCGCATGCCGAGGCGCGATTCATCCAGCGTCACCGACTGCGCAACGAAATCATCGCCGCACAGCGTCGCAATCCGCGCCTCGCGCGCATGCTCGCTGTCCGCCGCCGGCAGATCCCAGATTCGACGCTGGTTGTGCTTGAGCGAGAACGCGACATCGAAGCGTGACAGCGCAATCCGCTCCATCGCCTGCTGCGCGTGGCGGAATTCGGTGCCCTCGGCCTTGAGGAACTTGCGCCGCGCCGGGGTGTTGAAGAACAGGTCAGCCACTTCGACGCAGGTCCCCGGCGGCAGCGCGCAGGGTGCCGGCGTGGACCGCTCCAGGCGACCTTCGCCACTGAGCATCCAGCCGTGATCGGACTCCGCCACCCGCGCACTCAGGCGCATGCGCGACACCGACAGGATGCTCGGCAAGGCCTCGCCACGAAAACCCAGCGTGCCGACCCGCTCGAGATCGTCGAAGCTCGAAATCTTGCTGGTCGCGTGGCGCTGCAGCGCCGTCGCCAGTTCGTCACGCGCGATACCGCGGCCGTCGTCGCGAATCCGGATCAGGCCGGTACCGCCGCGCTCCAGTTCGACTTCGATGCGCCTGGCACCGGCGTCGAGCGCGTTCTCGACCAGTTCCTTGACCACGGCGGCGGGCCGCTCGACGACTTCGCCGGCGGCAATCTGGTTGATGAGCTGGTCAGGGAGGACACGTATCGTCATCCGCACAGTTTAGTGCTTGCGCCCCATCCCATTCAGATCCAAAGGCAAAAAAATGCCGGGCGAACCTGCGCTCGCCCGGCTCAATCAGCTTCCCCCCTACTACTGGGAAACGCCTTGGGTGATCGTTGCACCCGAGCGCGTGCGCTCGGTGGAGATGTTGCTGCTGACGTACTGCAGGCCCGGCTCGGTTTCGACCAGCTGCTGCTTGGGTCGATAGCTCTGGAAGTAGCCATTGACACCTTCGAAAATCTGCTTGGCCAGATTGTCCTGGAATTCAGTCGAGGCGAGCAGCTTCTCTTCCGCCGCATTGGTGATGAACGCTGTCTCGACCAGCACCGACGGAATGTCCGGCGCCTTGAGCACCGCGAAACCAGCCTGCTGGATATCGTCCTTCTGCAGGCGATTGATCTTGCCCATCGACGACAGGATGCGGCTGCCGACATCAAAGCTCGCTTCCATCGTCGCGCCCTGCGACAGATCGATCAGCACTGCGGCGAGTTCGTTGTCCTTGCCATGCAGTGCAACGCCGCCGACGAGGTCGGCCGAGTTTTCCTTGTGCGCAAGCCAGCGCGCATGCTCGCTGGTCGCACCGCGATCCGACAGCACATAAACCGCCGTGCCGCGCAGATGGCGCTTGGTGAACGCATTGCAGTGCACCGACACGAACAGATCCGCCTGATGCTTGCGCGCAACATTCACACGCTCGCGCAAGCCGAGATAGTAGTCGCCGTCGCGGGTCAGCACCGCCTTCATGTTCGGCGTGCTGTTGATCAGCTTGGCCAGCTTGCGCGCAACGCTGAGCGCCACATCCTTCTCTCGCAGGCCACTCTTGCCCTTCGCACCCGGATCTTCGCCGCCGTGACCAGCGTCGATCGTGATGACGATGGGCTTGTCACGCAGCGATGAATTCGGAGCACTGGGTGCACTGGGTGCACTGGCTGGCGCCTGCGCACTCACCACCGGTGCTGCGACAGACTTGGGCGCCTGCGCAATCGTGATGCTGTTCGGGGCACTGTTGTTCGAGACAGCTGGCGCAGGTTGATTCAGCGGCGCAGCAGCAGCGATGGCCCCGATCGAATCGTGCATGGGGTCCGGCTCCGCGCGTGCGGATTCCGGATTCGAGATGTCGACCACCAGACGATGTCCGTACTCTTCGTTCGGCGTCAGCTCGAAGCTGCTCGCGAACACCGAGCCCCTGACGTCGAGCACGACGCGCAAGCCATCCCCGCGCGGACCGCTGCGCAGCCGCTCAACAACACCAAGGCCGGCAACGGAGTTGATCTTCTTCATCGACTTGCCGCTGATGCCCGCGATGTCGACAACAACGCGATCAGGATTGGCCAGCGTGAAAATCTTGTGCGTGACATCGCCGTCGAGATCGAAGACGACGCGCGTGGATTCGGGGCTGTCCCACAGGCGCAGGTCGCGCAGCTCCGCCGCCGTAGCCACCGGCGTCATCAGCATCGCAAGAACCATCACGCCCCAACGCATAAGCTTACCCCGCAGGATTTGAGCAGAAATTACGCTCATTTTCTGAGCAATGCAAGGGGCAATATCCTTATCAAACATGACGATAACAAACTTTGTTAATCCAACTTGTCCAGATCTGCGCAAAAACCTGCCATCCAAGGGACCTGCCCGCCCACCAACAACATGCGTTGCGCGCCCTCATGCCGCAGCGTCAGGCTGAGGTCTGCCGCAAGTAAAACACCCTCGCCGCGCTCCGGCCATTCGACCAGCCAGACCGATGATTCCGGTGCGTAGCTGTCCAGACCCAGCTGCCATAGCTCGTCCGCGCTGTGCAGGCGATACAGGTCCATGTGCAGGATCTGCAAGCCAGGCAGATGCGCGAGGCTGTAAGGCTCCATCAGCGTGTAGGTCGGACTGCGGACCGTGCCCTTCACGCCCAGCGCTTGCAGCACGCCGCGCGCGAACGTTGTTTTACCGGCCCCGAGATCGCCGTGCAGGTAGACCACCATACCCGCCGGTGAGTTCGCGCTGATCTGCCGCGCCAGCAATGCGCCTGCCGCGGCAGTCGCTTCAGCGTCCTTGAGTACGTGCTCGCGGCGGATCATTGCGGATTGACCACGCCACGCAGGGTGCTGATGACGTCGCCCGGCAACAGGCCGCGCTCGCCGCCTGCCGCAGCAACATCGGCAGCCATGGCATGGGCAACAACGCCACACTGTGCCGCGTCGATCGGTGACAGGCCCTGCGCGATGAACGCGACAATCACACCGGTCAGCGTGTCGCCCATGCCGGCGACGGCCATGCCCGGATTGCCGTGGGCACAGATGGCGATCGGATCGGCACTGACCATCGTGCCCGCGCCCTTGAGAACGACCGCGCCGCCGTAGCGCGTCTGCAAAGCAGCGTGACTTGCACTGCGGTCGACCTGGACTTCGGCATTCGTGCAGCCAAGCAGTCGCGCGGCCTCGCCCGGATGTGGCGTCAGCACCCAGTCCTCGCGCTGCTGTGGCACGCGGGCGAGCAGATTCAACGCGTCCGCATCAACGACCAACGGCTTTCCACCGCTGATTGCAAGCGCAAACATCGCGCGGCCCCATTCATCCTGACCCAGACCCGGTCCCAAGGCGATGACGCTGGCGCGGGCAACTAGACCACGCAAATCATCCGCAGACGCCACGCCATGCACCATCAGCTCCGGCTGCGCAGCCACCAACGCCGCAGCGTGCTCGGTACGCGTGGCGATGCTGACCAGACCAGCGCCGGCACGCAGCGCGGCCCGCCCGGCCAGCAACGCCGCACCAGCCATACCGAGATTACCGCCGATGACCAGCACATGGCCGAACAGTCCCTTGTGCGCGTTGCGCGGACGCCGCTGCAGCACCTGCAGGCGCGTGCGTGTCAGCAGCTGTGCGCGAGGCGCCTGCATCGCAAACAGGGACGCCGGAATCGCGAGGCTGTCGTGAACCCGGCGGCCGCAGTACTCGGCTGCATCTCCGGTCCACAAACCGATCTTGTTGCCGATGAAGCTCAGCGTCAGGTCCGCACGCACGCAGTCCGCGTAGGCGCAACCGCTCGTTGCGTCGAGGCCGGATGGCACATCGACCGCGAGCACTTTCGCACCGGCCGCCGCAGCCGCATTGATTGCCGCGATCGCCTGCGCCGCAGCGCCCGCGGGCGCGCGTGAAAGGCCGATGCCGAAGACCGCATCGACAACCCACTCGCTAGCCGGTAACTCGTCGCTCAGGGTTTCGATCTCGCCACCCACCGCAAGCCAGGCTTGGCGCGCAATCGCCGCATCGCCGCTCGGCAGCGCCTCGCTGATGCTGAAAACCCGCACCGGCACCTGAACCTGGCGTGACAGGCGTGCGATTTCATAGCCATCGCCACCGTTGTTACCACTGCCGACAACGACGACTAGCGAAGCCGGAATGCCTTCGGCACAGATCAGCGCCCAGCAGGCCGCGCCGGCACGCTGCATCAGGCTGTAGCTTGCGATGCCACCAGCGATCGCGGCGCGCTCGAGTTCGCGCACCTGTTCGGCGTCGTACAAAGCGCTGGCGGGATCGTTCATGCGCCCATTATAGAAGCCGCCATGTCTCCGGCCCCGCATAATGTCGCCAGCCACACGCCAGACACCCTATGACCGCTGTCGACCTGAACGCCATTCCGACCCTGATCCCGCAGTGGGCGCGCGAGCTTGGCTTCAGTGATGCCGGCGTCTCGACCTGCGAAGTCGACGGCGACTACGCTCATCTGCAGCGCTGGCTGGAGCTGGGTCGCCACGGCGAAATGAAGTACATGGCGCGCGATCCGGACATGCGTCGCGACCCGCAGCGGCTGCACCCCGGCACGCTCAGTGTCATCAGCACCCGCCTGCACTACCGGCCCGAGGCGGCCGATGCGATGGAAGTTCTGCGCAGTGATGATCTGGCCTATGTCTCGCGCTATGCACTCGGCCGCGACTATCACCGCCTGATGCGCGCACGCCTGGTCAAGCTCGGTCAGCGTCTTGAACAGGCGATCGCCCCACACGGATTCCGAGTGCTCTGCGACAGCGCCCCGTCGCTGGAAAAGGCCCTTGCCCGAGATGCGCGCCTGGGCTGGATCGGCAAGCACACGCTGCTGCTCAGCAAGACCGCCGGTTCATGGTTCTTCCTCGGCGAGATTTACACCGACATGCCCCTGCCCGCGCCGGATTCTGCGCCGGTCGAAAGCGCCTGCGGCCGCTGCAATGCCTGCATCAAGATCTGCCCGACGCAGGCCATCGTTGCGCCCTACCAGCTCGATGCGCGCCGCTGCATCTCGTATCTGACGATCGAACACCATGGCAGCATTCCCCTGGAGCTGCGACCGCTGATGGGCAATCGCGTGTTCGGCTGCGATGACTGCCAGCTGGTCTGCCCCTGGAATCGCTATGCGCAGCTCACCGCGGAAGCCGACTTCGCCCCACGGCATGGCCTCGATGCCGCTCGCCTCGTCGATCTGTTCGCGTGGACCGAAGGTGAATGGCTGACGCGCACCGAAGGCATGGCCCTGCGCCGTGCCGGTTATGCGCGTTGGCTGCGCAATCTCGCGGTTGGCCTGGGCAACGCGACCACAGCGCCCAACATCATCGCCGCGCTGAACTCACGCGCGGAATACGACGACGAGATGGTGCGCGAACACGTGCGCTGGGCGCTGGACCAGCACGTGGTGAAAACGGTCTGAAGGGGCCCGTCAGGCGTTCCGTTTTGCCGCCATCTCCGCAACGCGCTTCATCAGTTCGCGCGTCGTGCCGTCGAGCTTGGCGTCGTCACCCGGCTTAGGCTCAATGATGCGCTGCGCGGTCTGCTTGCCGAGTTCCACGCCCCATTGATCGAAGGCGTTGACCTCCCAGATCACGCTCTGCACGAAGGTCCGATGCTCGTACAGCGCCAGCAGCGCGCCGAGATGCCACGCATCGAGAATCGGCATCAATACCGTATTGCTCGGCCGGTTACCCGGAAACACGCGATGCGGAATCGCCGCCTCGAGTGCTGCGCCGCTCATGCCATTGGCGGTGAGCTCGTCGCGAACCTGATCGGCGGTCTTGCCATGCATCAGCGCTGCAGACTGCGCAAGGCAGTTGGCCACTAGCAGGTGATGCATGTCTGCGTACGGATGATCGACGGCAGCGGGCAGGATGAAATCGATCGCGTGGCGTTCCGGGCCCTGGTGCAGCATCTGGAAGTACGCGTGCTGGGCATTGCTACCGACGCTGCCCCAAAGCGCCGGGGTCGTGCGGTAGTCAACCGGTACGCCGGCGCGATTGACACCCTTGCCGTTGGATTCGAGTTCGAGTTGCTGCGCCCAACCGCTGAGCATCCGCAGGTGCTCGGCGTACGGCACCAGCACCTGGCTCGCGCAGCCGATGAAATTGGTGTTCCAGATCCCGATCAGACCCATCAGCATCGGCAGGTTCTGCGCCATCGGCGCGGTCGTGAAATGCCTGTCCATCGCATGCGCACCGGCGAGCAGTGCCGCAAAGCGCTCGGGGCCCAGCGAGATGATGATGCTCAGCCCCACCGCACTCCACAGTGAATATCGTCCGCCGACCCAGTTCCAGAAACCAAACTGGCGATCTTCTGAAATGCCGAACGTACGCACCGCTTGGGCATTGGTCGATACCGCAGCGAAATGCGATGACACTGCATCAACGCCCAGTGCAGCGACGATCCATTCGCGGGCGCGCTTGGCATTGGCGATCGTTTCCAGCGTCGTGAAGGTCTTGCTGGCGACGACAAACAACGTCGATTCCGGCTTCAAGGGCTTCAGCACAGCGTGCAGATCGCTGCCGTCGACGTTGGCGACGAAGTGCGGGCGCGGGCCGTCGACCTGACCACATAGCGCGTCGCAAACCATGCGCGGACCGAAGTCCGACCCGCCGATGCCGATGTTGACAATATCGGTAATGCGCGCACCGCTGGCACCGCACAGTTTGCCGCTACGCAGGGCAACAGCGAAGCCATACATTCTGTCGAGCACTTCATGAACATCGCCCGAGACCTTTGCGTATGCCGGGTCCGCCTTCGGCGCACGCAGGGCCACATGCAGGACTTCACGCTGCTCGGTGTGATTGATCGCCTCGCCGGCAAACATGCGATCGCGCCACTGTGTCAGCTGCTGCTGCTCGCCAAGTGCAAGCAGCGCTGCAAGCGCATCGGCATCGAGGATCTGCCGCGAATAGTCGAGGAACAGACTGCAGGCTTCAGCACTGAACTTCTGCACACGCTTGGGATCGCGCACGGCGAGTTCGCGCAGATGCACAGCGTTGAGGCGCACAGCATGCGCATCGAGCGCCTGCCATGCAGGGCTTAGGGTGAGTGTGGACATTCAGGCCAGACCAGAGAACAGGCCGACAGGCTACTGGTTCTGTGGCTCAGCGTGAAGATGGTGCAATGTGCGCTCGCTGAACGCCAGCTAACTAATTCCAGTGATAGTTGAAGCTGATGCTGATGCGGTCTTCGTCAATCTGACTCGGTGGCACTTCGTGACGCAGCCAGCTCTCGAACAGAATCACGTTGCCAACGCGCGCCGGATAACTGATGTGCGCACGCTGATCCGCTCGGCCGCGGCTCTTGCGCGAAGGCGCAGCCATGAAATTGGTCATGCGCGGGTCCTCAAACTTGAGACCGGCACAGCCTTCCGGCGTCGCCACGTAATAGGTGCCGCTTACGACTGCCTGCGGATGCACGTGAAAGCTGTGTGCGCAGCCGCGCGGCATGATGCTGAGCCAGCAGTCGCTCATAGCCAGGCGTCCTCCGCGCAGATCCCAATCCAGCTCGCGCGCATACGTCGCCACATGCGCATCAATCCGCGTACGAAGGGTGTCGAAAGTCGAGGAGAAGCGATGGAGCTGATCAAGCGAACCGTAGCTGGTATAGCCGGGCGGATAGTTGCTTGCGGACCACTCGCGACCGGGTTCGTCGTAATCGCGAATTCGATAACACTCGTCCAGGAGCTCCAAATTAAACGCCCGCAGACCTTGGGTCTGCAGGCGCTCGCAATAGATCAGCGTGGGAAACCACGCCTTGACCAAGGCCACGCCCTGATCAGCCGTTTGACGCGGCCTGCTGCGGAATCGTGTTGGCCGTGCGCACGACGCGGTTCTTCTCGTCGAGATAGACCAGACGCGGCTTGTGCGTATGCGCAAGCGCCGAATCCATCGCACCGTAGGCGCAGATGATCACGCGATCACCGACGCGAGCCTTGTGTGCGGCAGCGCCATTGATCGAAATGATGCCCGAGCCGGGCTCGGCACGGATGGCGTAGGTCGTGAAACGTTCGCCGTTGGTGATGTCGTAGATGTCGATCTGCTCGAATTCAAGAATACCGGCCAGTTCGAGCAGCTTGGAATCGATGGCGCACGAGCCGTCGTAATCGAGTTCTGCGTGTGTCACGCAGGCGCGGTGCAGCTTGCATTTCAGCATTTGCAATTGCATGGCGTATGCCTCTCTAGGAACTTTGGCGCGCCGGTGGCCCAATAAGACATGCACACGGCGACCCAGGGGTCTTGGATATGGCGGGCGGCCCACTAAGACATACGCCCGGTGCTGAGATCAGTGTCACAGCTTTGCAGAGGGCGCGAGTCTAACGGCAATCGTGCAGTGCATCAAATTTCTGTAACAAACACCTGAAGGTTGTCGATCAGGCGGGTCGTACCCAGCTTGGCGGCGACCAGAATCACAGCGTCCTCGTCGCTGCTTTGACGGGGTTGCAACAGGGGATTGCGCACTTCCAGATACTGCACAATAAAGCCCAAACTCTTCAAGCGATTGCGCTGTCCTTCTAATGTCGATTCCAGGTTCTGTGGCGCACCGCGAACCTGCGCTGAAACCAGCTTGAGACTGCGATACAACTCGACCGCCAGGGCGCGCTCCCCGGTCGACAGATACTGGTTGCGCGACGACAGCGCGAGGCCGTCAACATCCCGCTCAGTGGGCACTCCGACCAGACGAACGCGCATGCGCAGGTCGGCGACCATCCGCCGGATCACGGCAAGCTGCTGGAAGTCCTTTTCGCCGAACAGGGCCACATCCGGTTGCACCAAGTTGAACAGGATGTTGACGACCGTCGTCACGCCGTCGAAATGACCCGGGCGGAACGCCCCTTCCAGCTCCGCGCTGACCTGCGGCACGCAGACCGTGCTGAGATGCTCGCGGCCGCGGGGATACATTTCATCGGTGCTTGGCGCGAACAGCAGGTCGACACCCACGCCTTCCAGCGCGGCCTGATCCTGGGCCAGGGTGCGCGGATAGCGGGAAAAATCGTCCTTCGGGCCGAACTGCAGCGGATTGACGAAGATGCTGGCGACGACACGATCGGCATGGCGCCGCCCTTCTTCCATCAGACGCAAATGACCGCGATGCAGATTGCCCATCGTCGGCGCAAATGCGATGCGCTGACCCTCGGTGCGCCACTGGTCGAGCTGCTGGTGCAGCCCGGCGATGGTGTGGACAGTGATCATTCTTCTGTCGCGATCAGCTCGAGAAGCAGTGTTCAGGTGCCGGATACACACCGGACTTCACTTCACGAACATAGTTGCCGATGGCCGTTTCGATATCGGCGCCGCCGGTCATGTAGTTCTTCACGAAACGCGGCGTGTGCCCCAGCGTCACCGTTGGCGAAATGTTGAGGATGTCGTGCAGCACGAGGATCTGGCCATCGACACCGGCGCCGGCGCCGATGCCGATCACCGGCACCGGCGAAGCCGCGGCGATCTGCTGACCCAGCGCTGCCGGAATGCATTCGAGCAGCAGCAGATCAGCACCCGCTTCGGCAAGGATGCGTGCATCCTCGATCATCGCAGCGGCAGCGGCGGCTTCGCGCCCCTGCACCTTGAACGTGCCCATCTTGTGGATGAACTGCGGCTGCAAACCCAGGTGCGCACACACGGGCACACCTCGGATCGCCAGATACTCGACGATGCTGGCCTGCTCCTTGCCTCCTTCGAGCTTGACCATCTTCGCGCCGCCGACCTGCATCATCTTCTGCGATGCATCGAGGGCGCGATCCAGCGTTGCGTAGGACAGGAACGGCAGGTCGGCAATCAGGAACGCACGCGACAGATGCGGCGCAACGCAGCGCGAGTGATAGACGATGTCGTCGACCGTGACCGGCGTCGTCGTCTTGCCGCCGTGCAGCACCATTCCCATCGAATCGCCGATCAGGATGACGTCGACACCGGCGCGATCTTCGATCAGCGCAAAGCTGGCGTCATAGCAGGTCAGGCAGGCAATCTTCTCGCCCTCACTGCGCATGCGGCGCAATTCGGCAATGTTGACGGATTTGGCGGTAGTCATGGCCTCAGGTCCCAAAAGTTAGGATGCCCGTCCGGGCTATGGGGGCGCGAATATAACAATCTGCGCGATTACCCGCCCCACAACTCCAGCCCGTCGCGTCCGATGGCCTGCAAGGCCTGATCGAGCGGAGCGATACCGGGGATCCGCAGCCCATCGGCGGCAATGTCCAGTAGAGGGGCAAGCACGAAGTTGCGCTGGGCAATGCCAGGATGTGGCAGCGTGAGGCCGGTTGTCGCGCATTCCACGCCATCGACGTGCAGCAGGTCGAGATCGATCATGCGCGGCCCCCACTTGATCGTGCGCTGGCGGCCCATCTGCAACTCGATACCGAGCAATGCCTGCATCAGTTCAACGGGCGCAAGTGCTGTTTCGAGACGACACGCGGCGTTGCAGAACGCCGGCTGATCCGCCGGACCCATCGGTGCGCTGCGATAGAACGGCGACCTCGCCGTGATCCGGCCTAGCCCGGCGATCTGCGCGAGCGCCGTGCGCAACTGCTGCGGTGGATCGCCCAGATTCGCGCCCAGCCCGATGTATGCCGAGCGCATGTGCATGCGACTCGTCAATCCGCCGCGGGCGGCGCGCTCTGGCCACCACCGCCAGACTTGCGGCCGCGACCACCCCGCCGACGGCGACGTTTCTTCGGCCCGCTCGGCGCATCCGGCGCGGAAGCCGGCTCGTCTGCCGTTTCCGTTTCGTCGAGGTCGATTCCGGACTCCTCATGCTGCATCTGCGCGTGGCGACGATCCGAATGCCGCGGGGATGGCGGCACCTTGCCGTCCTGCGCCTTGGTCCACCAGTCCGCATCGGCCTGCGGCAACTCGCCGACAGCAGCGCGCAGCAACAGGAAGTCATACGCCGCACGGAATCGCGGATGCGTCAACAGGCGCTGCGCACGACCCGGCGAGCGCGCCTCGAAGCGCGGTTGCAGGACCCAGATCTCGCGCATCGGCAGCGAGAAGCGCTTGGGAATCATGATGTGCTTGATCGCCTGCGCCAGCGCCTTGTCCGAAGCCTGGACGATCGCGACATTGGCATGCACGCCCTCGCGCTCGGTCAGGCGCTTGTACTCGCGCAGCACCGCCGGCCACAGCAGCGCGGCGTAGAGGAAAGCCGGGCTCACGCTCTGATCGGCCTCGATGCGCTGCGCCGTATTGGTCAGCGCCTGACGCAGGAACTCGCCATAGCGCGGATCGTCCATCGCCGCGTCGGCCGATGGCAGCAGATGCTTGAGCAGGCCATAGCGATGCAAACCCTCAAGGTTGGCAACGCCGTCCTTGCACTGCAGCAGCTTGATCACTTCATCGAACAGTCGCGCCGGCGGAATCTCGCGCAGCAGGCCGGCAAGCTTGGGAATCGGCTCGGCCGTTTTCTTCTCGATCTCGAAACCGAGCTTATTGGCGATGCGCACCGCACGCAGCATGCGCACCGGATCTTCGCGGAAACGCGTTTCCGGATCGCCGATCAGGCGCACCAGACGCCGCTCCATGTCATCCAATCCGCCGGTGAGATCGACGATCGCGTAGTCACGGATGTCGTAGTACAGCGCATTGACCGTGAAATCGCGGCGGAATGCGTCGGTCTCCAGCGTGCCGTACTCATTGTCGTCGAGGATGCGTCCGCCGCCGTCGCGCTCGTGCTCGTCGGTAATCACGTTGCGGAAGGTCGTCACTTCGAGCACGTCATGGCCGAAGCGCACGTGGCAGATCACGAAGCGCCGGCCGATCTGCCGGCACGAACGAAACACCTGACGCACCTGATTCGGGTGCGCGTTGGTCGCAATGTCGAAGTCCTTGGGCGAGAGGCCCGCGAGCAGGTCGCGCACACCGCCGCCCACCACGTACGCCTCGTAACCGGCATCCTTCAATCCATACAGCGTGCGCAGGGCACCCTGGGTGAACTGACTGCGGGAAATCGGGTGATCCTCGCGTGGAATGCGCCGGACGGCGGGACGCGCGGACCTTTTCTTTGGAATTAATGCCTTGAGCCAGTTCATTGGGCGCGTATAATACGCGGCCTTTCGCCGTACCTGTACCAATAGTTTTTGCTCCTATCGTCTAGAGGCCTAGGACGGAGCCCTCTCAAGGCTTAAACCCGGGTTCGAATCCCGGTAGGAGCGCCATCAAACGAAAAACCCCGGCCTTGTGCCGGGGTTTTTCGTTTGAGTTGTTCTCTGA
>JALYJV010000442.1 GCA_030775105.1 Pseudomonadota bacterium
ACCTGATGACGCACTGCGCTGATCTGCTCGTGGAGCTGGTCACGCGATACAGTCAGCGGCAACCGCAGCAGGCCGCGGAACAGGTCATACGCCAGACGCCGCTTGGATTCATTTTCATACAGCGAGCCGAAGCTTCCGGCAGCGGCAAACAATGCGCGCGAAAGGTGCAGGTAGTCGCGTTGAATGACCAGACCGGTCTGCTGCGTATTCGACATCAGATGCAGCACCGCCTGGCCACGTGCATGCAGGCCCTGGATCCCGCCACGACGCAGTTCGGCGACAAAGTTTCGTGCCGTCAGCGGCGTCACGCCTTTCTTGCGCAGGGTCTCGTCGAGCGCGGCCTTGATCTCGTTGCGGCGCTGCGCATCGGCCTGCGGCTGGGTACTGATCCGGATCAGTGCATCGGCAAGCTGACCGGTATCGGCGGTGACTGCTGCAGCGAGGTAATTCCAGACCGCCTCGGACTTGCCGTCGAGGGCGACAACATTCCCCCAGTCGATCAGATGCAGGGTGCCATCCGATCCGATCATGACGTTGCCCGGATGCAGATCGCCGTGGATTTCGCGGTGCACCACGAAATGAAGCATCAGGGTATAGAGCAGCCGCTCGGAGACGCGCTGCTGGAAGCGCCGCCGCTCCGACAGCGGCATGCGTCGCAGCGCACGGGTCAGGCTCGCGGCGTCGGAAAGGAACTCCATCTCGATGATGCGGTGCGTGTGGCCATACAGCTCCGGCACACGCCACATGTTCGACTTGAGGCTGCGCTGGTAGAAGCGCTGGTGATTTGCCGCTTCCTTGTCGAAATCGAGTTCTTCGGTGAAGCCGGCAACGAACTCGTCGACCTGCTCCTGCATTGCGCGCAGAAACGGTGCGAGCTTGGAATGCGGCGCCCAGTATTGCGATGACATGATCGCGAGTCCCAGAACCAGCTTGCCGATCGCAAACTCGCGGTCGATATTCTGCCGGCCGACCTTGATCACGACGGCGCGCAGGACTTCCCGGCCGTCCTCGATGAAGGGCTTCTTGGCAAAGTAAACCGAACCGATCGATCCCGATTTCACTGGCCGCGCAGCATCGAAATCCAGGTAGAGCTTGTGCGGCAGCTTGCCATAGCACTCGATGAAGGCCTGGTTGACCTCCTCTTCCGTCATTGCCGGCACGTCTTCGTGGAACACGGCAAGCTCGCGCGCGATTTCCTCCGGCAGGAAGTCCGCGTTGGCTGCGGCAATCTGCGCCATCTTGACGAAGAACGGACCGAACTCGCCGACCATCTGCGCAACCAGCGTGGCCTGCGCCTTGAAGTCTCGCGGATCGACCTGGAAGAACGGCTTGATGTAGCGCAGCGCACGGATCTGCCGGCGCACGATCAGCGCGTCGCCGCGCACCATCGCCGCACGGCGCAGGATTTCGTTGAGCTGCCACTGGTTAAAACGCCGACCGGCCTTGAGGATGTTGACCACTTCGGTCAGCAACGGCTCGTAGGTGCGGATCACCAGCCGCACCATGTCCAGCGACATCTCGCCGAGGCCTTTGATCTCGGGCGAGGCAAACAGCTCGTTGAAGAATTGCCAGAACTCGTGAACGAGCTGTTCGGGTACCGGCACCGGCGAGCGCGCGACCATCTGGTCGACGACGAAGCGGATCATGTCTTCGGTCGACTGCTCGTTCGGAATCAGACGCCGTGCGCGCAGATAGGCCGTCAGGCGTTCAGTCTGGCGCAGCAAAGGGTGGCGGTACAGGCCATCGAACGCCTGATCGATCGCACGACCGAGGTCGTCACGGGTGACATCGGCTTCGGACGCGAGCAGGCGCAACAGCGGCACAGCACCACGCGAAACCTGAAAGGTCGAGACGGTCAGCGAACCGATTTCGCGGAGCAGGCGTGGCGCGGCGCTTTTGTCCCGCGACGCCATCAGGGGAGCGTCAACCAGTGCCCGAGCTTTGCCGCCTTGGCGTCCAGGTATTTTTCGTTGTGCGGATTGCGCCCGCCCTCCAGGGCGACGCGCTCCAGCACCTCGATGCCGTCGGCGCGCAGGGCGTCGAGCTTGCGCGGATTATTGGTCATCAGACGGATACGCTTGAGGCCGAGCTGACGCAGCAAGGTCACCGCAAGACCGTACTCGCGGGCATCCGCCGGAAAGCCAAGCTGATGATTGGCCTCGACTGTATCAGCACCCTGGTCCTGCAGCGCATAGGCGCGGATCTTGTTGCCCAAGCCGATGCCGCGGCCTTCTTGGCGCAGATACAGCACCGCGCCGCGACCCGCTTCTGCAATCCGTTCGAGCGCCGCCTGCAACTGCGCGCCGCAATCGCAGCGCAACGAAAACAGCGCATCACCGGTCAGACATTCCGAATGCACACGCACCAGCGGTGGTTCGGTAAACAGATCACCCAGCGATACCACGACATGTTCCTTGCCGTCGGTCGCGCGGTACACGCTGATGCCGAACTCCGCATACGGGGTCGGCAGCTTCGATTCAGCGATCAATTCCAATGCTGGAATGGGGTCAGACAACGTCAGTCTCACTGGGCAATACCGCGGGGGCGGCTTTCGCGTCAGACAGTGACGCGGGGACCGGAGTTTACCGGTCCCCGCGTGACAACGGGTGAAAACTTCCGGTACCGCTCGAACTTATGCGCCGAACCAGTTCTGGCCGCAAACACGCAACGTGCGGCCGTTGACGCCACCAGCTGCCGGCGAGGCGAAGAACGCCACGGCTTCAGCAATGTCCTGCGGCAAGCCACCCTGGGACAGCGAGTTGATGCGACGGCCGACTTCACGCGGGCCCAGCGGCATCGCGGCGGTCATCTGGGTCTCTATGAAGCCCGGCGCAACCGCGTTGATCGCACCACCCCGCTTGGCCATGATCGGCGCCATCGCTTCGGCGTAGCCGATGATGCCGGCCTTGGTCGAGCCGTAGTTGGTCTGGCCGGCGTTGCCGCCGATGCCGCCGATCGACGAAATGCAGACGATGCGGGCCTCCTTGTTCAGGCCCTTTTCAAGCAGGCCTTCGTTGATATGCAGGATCGCGGCGAGATTGATGTTCAAGACCATGTCCCAGTGCTGTGCGCTCATGTTGCGCAGCATCTTGTCGCGCGTCACGCCGGCGTTGTGGACGACGACATCAAGGCCACCGAAGCGCGGCGCCACTTCCTCGGCAATACGCTGCGCAGCGTTGGGCGCGGTAACGTCGAGCGCGAGGCCGACGCCACCGTACTTGGCCATCGTTTCACCGAGCGCACCTTCCTGCGACGGATGGTCCATGCCGACGATCGTCATGCCTTCACGCGCCAGCACTTCGGAAATCGATGCGCCAATGCCACGCGCAGCGCCAGTAACCAGGGCGGTCTTGCCGACGAGGCTGCCGGCGAGCGCCTTGGCCGAACCCGCGCCCGGCGACACCGTCAGCGTCTGGCCCGAGATGTATGCCGAGTGCGTGCTCAGGAAGAAGCGCAGTGGCGCGTCCAGCCAGGCTTCGCCACCCGTCGTGACTTCAAGCAGATTGCAGGTGCTGCCGTTCTTGCCGATTTCCTTCGCCAGAGAACGGATGAAGCCGCGTAGCGCGGTCGACAGCGTGCGGGTGTTGACCGAAGTGGTCGATTCCGGCGCGCGCGACAGCACAATGACGCGACCATTCGATGGCAGGCCGCGTACCAGCGGCTGGAAGAACTCATAGACATCACGCAGCGCATCGGGCGAATCCACGCCGCTGGCGTCGAACACCAGCGCCTTGGTTGGCTCAGCGCCCGCAGCCGCGGCCGGCTGGCCGGTCAGGGCCACGTTGAGCTTCGTGGCAGCCGCCTTTATCGGAGCCAGGCCCGGATGTTCCGGCACGATGCGCACTTCGGCACCACCGGCAGACAGCACCTTGATCAGCGATTCGGCGAGCACGGCGCGACGATCCGCACCGACCAGCACCGGCGCTCCCGTCAGCGCATCGGCAGCCCACGGCGAATCGGCGCGGCGCAGGCGCGGCGGCGTCGGCAAACCCATCATTGCGGCAAAGGCCTTGCCGAACGGGGAATGGGTGAAGTCCAGATAGCGATCGTTCATCGCTGCTCCAATAAGGTTGAGGTGATTTGAAAACAGGGGAATGTCAGTCAGTCATTATCGCAGTCGCTCATGCCACCCGACACGGCGCTATGACCGGTTGCGATAGCCGCTGCTGCCATTGACGAGGGCGAATTCGTGCCTGATAGTCCGGTGTCCAAGGATCGGCCCCACGCAGAACGCAGAGGCCGAAGCACGCTACAGAGGACGTGCAAGGGCATGATTGAGAGCAGTTTTTTTAACCTGCTTGCGCAATCAGTCGCAAAGCCCAGAGCCCCTGAGCCCTATACACCGCTGATTGTCTGAAGGGATTGAATCGAGCCATGGTCGCTAAAGTTCTGATGATTACTGTGGCATCGGCGGCTGTCGCCGCGGCCACCTATTTCGCGCTGGACGCGAAGTTCCCGCAGACGCAGGCCGAGGCGGCGAGCGCAAACACCGGCGACGTTGATGCCATCTTTGCTGGCACGCTGGACCCCGGCGCAGCAGACGCCGGGCAAACCGCCGCTGCCGACATCAGCACCGACGCAGGCGTAGAGACCGATGGGGATAGACCGGCCGAGAGCACTGAAGTCGCTGCGGCAGATGACGTGGGCACCACTGAGGATCTAGCAGTCGCCGAAACACAGGTAGCGCCTGAACTTGCAGCCGAGCCGGAACCCGAGCCGACATCGGAGCCAATCCCAGCGCCGACTCCGGAACCAACGGCGGCAGCCACCCCTGAGCCGACTCCGGCACCAACCGCCGCGCCCACTGCTGCGCCCAAGCCGGTTGAAAGCCCGAAACCCAGCGAAGCTGCTGCCGCTACCGCCAAGCCAGCGATCAAGCCGGCGGCGCCAAAGCCGGTGCTTACGCAGTGGTGG
>JALYJV010000443.1 GCA_030775105.1 Pseudomonadota bacterium
CCGGCCCAGCACACAGCCTTTGGGAGCTGTCCCGTCCGCACCTGATACGAATTCCTCTCGTACCGCAGGCCCGTCAGGGTGAATCGCACGTCACTACCGAAAGTCTGGCCGTCCTGGCTAGGCCACGCGTGAGCGGGCTGCAGACATTTCAATGATTTCGGCCCGATCAGCGTCAAAATCGCCGCTGAGGTAATCCTTGCTGAAATCGTCTGTCAGGATAACGTCGTAACGGACTTTGTCATAGGCCTCTGCGTCATCAGCCTCGTTTCGGGTCATCAATTTGCGGGTCACGGCATCGCGCAGGCGGTCCGCGACGCTATCCCCGGCCAGTTCACCCCTGGCTGCCAGCTTGTAGAACTTGAGAAAGCCTGCTTCGGTGTCCCTGGCGACCTCCCAGGCGTGTTCCAGGCGACCAACCGGGTCGTGCACCCCGCCGTTCTTGAACACCAGCCACGACAGGCGCTCGCGGACATCGGTCTGCTCCAGCAGCAGGTCGGCCACCCGCGCATTGTCCTTGTCCGACACCGGGGCAACGTGATTGCCGAGCGGAAACACCACGCTGCGCATCACTGTCCGCGCCCAGGCCACCGGGAAGTTCGCCAGGAAGCCATCGAAGGCCCTGGCGATCTCGTAACGCGAGTTGTCCAGAGCCCAGCGCGCATGTGCCAGTTCGGCCTCGCTTTTCGAGCCTTCCAGATAGAACTTGGCGACGCAGGAACTGATGTACAGCTGCGACAGCACATCGCCGAGGCGTGCCGACAGGCGTTCCATGAACTTGAGCTTGCCGCCGAGCACGCCCATGGTCAGGTCGGAGCAGAACGCCAGTGCCGCCGAGTAGCGCTCCATGTCGCGGAAATACGGCGCCAACTCGCCCTCGACCGGAGAGCGCGCCAGCCGCGCGCCGGTCAGGCCCAGGGTCAGCGCACGCACCGCACGATTGATCGAGAAGCCGATGTGGCCGAACAGCAGCTTGTCGAACGTCTTGAGGTCGTTGTCGCGCGCCGCTTCCATCTCAGGGAACACGTACTCGTGGCAACGGATCGCACCCTGGCCGAAGATCATCAGGTTGCGGGTCAGGATGTTCGCGCCCTCGACCGTGATTGCCACCGGCGCGGACTTGTACGCCGTCGCCATGAAATTGCGCGGGCCTTGCTGGATCGCCTTTCCGGCCATCACGTCCATGCCGTCGCTGATGATTTTCCGCATCATTTCGGTCATGTGGTACTTGGCGATCGCAGTGACCACCGACGGCGCGCAGTGATCGACCGCCGAGGCGGTCATGATGCGCATTGCTTCCAGCGTGTACGCATACCCGGCGATGCGGCCGGTGGCCTCCTGCACGCCCTCGAACTTGCCAATCGACACCTTGAACTGGCGGCGGAAGCGGCCGTAGACACCGGTCGTGCGGTAGGCGGTCTGGCCGGCCGCGGTCGCGAGCGCCGGCAGCGAAATACCGCGGCCTGCGGACAGGCACTCGACGAGCATGCGCCAGCCCTTGCCGGCCATGGCTGGGCCACCAATGATCCAGTCGACCGGAATGAACACGTCGCGACCGTGGATCGTGCCGTTCTGGAATGCCGCACCCGGATAGTGGCGGCGACCGATCTGCACGCCCGGATGCTTGGCCGGAATCAGCGCGCAGGTAATGCCGTAGTCGGACTTGCTCTTGTCCCCCAGCAGGCCGTCGGGATCGCGCAGCTTGAACGCGAGGCCGACGACCGTCGCCACCGGGGCCAGCGTGATGTAGCGCTTGGAGAAAGTCAGCTTGATGCCGAGCACCTTCTTGCCGTTGTGCTCGCCGTAGCAGACCACGCCGAGATCCGGCATCGCCGTCGCATCCGAACCGACTTCCGGACCCGTCAGGCCGAAGCACGGAATTTCCTTGCCGGACACCAGACCCGGCAGCCACTGATCCTGCTGGCCCTTGGTGCCGTAGTGCATCAGCAACTCACCCGGGCCTAGCGAGTTCGGCACCATCACGGTGACCGCCATTGAAATCGACTTCGTCGCCAGCTTGGTGACGACTGCCGACTGCGCATTGGCTGAAAATCCGAGACCGCCGAATTCCTTCTTGATCAGCATCGCGAAGAATTTGTTCTCGCGGATGTAGGTCCAGACTTCCTCCGGCAGATCCTTGTGCTCGAACTCGATCCGCCAGTCGTCGCACATCTTGCACAGCGTCTCGCACTCGCTATCGAGGAAGGCCTGTTCCTCGGCGGTCAGCGGCGTGTATTTGAAGTCGAGCAGCTTCTGCCAGTCCGGCCGGCCGCGGAACATCTCGGCTTCCCACCAGGTATCGCCCGCTTCGAGCGCTTCGCGCTCGGTCGACGACATTTCCGGCAGCACTTTCTTGAACGCGACGAAGATCGGACCTGTCAGTACCGCGCGGCGCAAGGGCCGCAGGTTCAGCAGCAGCGCGACCGCAGCAAACAGGCCGCCGGCAATGACAAACGTGGTCATACCGATGACGCCGGTCAGCTTGAGCGCCAGCAGCAGCACCGCCGTAGCCGCAGTCCAGACCAGCAGGGGCGCGCCGATGTAGGCGAGTATCCAGCCGCCGGCGAGCAGCAACAGCGCAAAACTCAGGATCAATACAGTCATGGTTCGGATGCTGCCCAAGAAACCTGTATCTATCCTTACGCCCGCCGAAGCGGCATGGCAAGGGAAATGCTGAACCTGTGCTGATCCAGCGTTTCCCAGCGTGCACCCGCTACGGCGCGGCGGGCGCGGTGTACCGGCGCAGAAAGGCCAGGCGATCAGCGTCTTCCTCGATCAGCTTGCCGACCGGCTTGCCTGCACCATGACCCGCCTTGACGTCGATGCGGATCAGCACCGGCGCGTCGCCCGCCTGTGCATGTTGCAGCGCCGCGGCGAACTTGAACGAGTGCCCGGGCACGACGCGGTCGTCGTGATCGGCCGTCGTCACCAATGTCGCCGGATATTTCGTTCCCTTGCGGACGTTATGCACGGGTGAATACGGATAGAGGAACTCAAAGCCTTCCTTGGTTTCCGCAGTGCCGTAGTCGCCGGCCCAGGCCCAGCCGATCGTGAACTTGTGATAGCGCAACATATCCATCACGCCCACCGCCGGCATGGCTGCGGCGAACAGGCCCGGATGCTGCAGCATCGTCGCACCGACCAGCAGGCCGCCGTTGGAGCGGCCGCTGATCGCAAGATGCTGGCTGCGGGTCCAGCCGTTGCTGATCAGATATTTGCCGGCAGCGGCAAAGTCATCGAACACATTCTGCTTGCGCGCGAGGGTGCCGGCCTCGTGCCAGGCGCGGCCATACTCGCCGCCGCCGCGCAGGTTGGCCTGCGCATAGACCCCGCCCATTTCCATCCAGACCAGGTTGAAGACGCTGAACTCCGGCATTTTCGAGATCTCGAAACCACCGTAGCCGTGCAGATGCGTCGGGTTGTCGTTATCGCGCCTGAGGCCTTTCCTGTAGCTGATGAACATCGGGATCCGCGTGCCGTCTTTGGACGGATAGAACACCTGCTCTGTCACGTAGTCGGCCGGATCGAAGGCCAGCTTGAGCGCCCGCACCGGCGCTGATTCACCACTGTTCAGATCGACGCGGTAATTGGTCTGCGGCTGCGCGAACGAGGTGAAGCCGTAGAACAGCTCGGAATCGCCGGGTTGTGCGCTGAGCTGTACGCCGCCGACGGAGAGATCCGGAATGCTGCCGATGCCGGGCAGCGTAATCTCGCCGCGCGGCTTGCCGTCGAGATCGAAGCGCATCAGCCGCGACGTCGCGTCGTGCATGTACAGCGCGACGACGCCATCACCGGCGAACCGCGCGGACTGCAGGGTATCGGCCTGCTCGGCGACGATGGTTTTCCAGTGCGCATGTTGCGGCTTGGCGACGTCGATCGCGATGATCCGGCCGCGCTCGACGCCGAGCGTCGTGCGGAAATACAGCAGACTGCCGCGCGAGCCGATCAGGTCGTACTCGGCTTCAAACGGTTCGACCAGCACGCTCGTCGGGGCGTCGAGCTTCGGCGCCTGCGGGTCGGCCATATCCTTTAGCGCGACGCGGTACTCGCTGGCCGATCCTTTCCAGATCAGGATGACAAGATAGCGGCCGTCGTCGCTGATCTGCGGCTGGAAACCCCACTGCGGCTGCTCCGGCGTTTCAAACACCAGCGTGTCCTGATCCTGCGGGGTGCCGACGCGGTGGTAATAGAGCTTCTGGTTCGCCAGATCATCGAAGGTCCCGGCAACCTGACCCGCGGGCGCCGCCGGATAACGGGAGTAGAAAAAGCCCTTGCTGTCCTTGGTCCAGGTGATCCCGGAGAATTTGATCCGGGTCAGAATTTCCGCGCTGTCCCTGGCATCGGCGACCTTGCGGACGCGGAATTCGTTCCAGTCGGAGCCGGCCGTGGCGGTCGCGTAGGCCAGCCAGCGTCCGTCCGGCGAGACCTTGTAATCGCTGAGGGCGACCGTGCCGTCTGCGGCGAGCAGATTGGGATCCAGCAGCAGCCGCGGCGGTGCGCCAAGGCTGTCCTCGACCCACAGCGCCGACTGGTTCTGCAAGCCGTCATTCTTCTGGTAGAAGTACTGGCCGGCGACCTTCTCGATCAGGCCAAAACGTTCGAAATTCCACAGCTCGGTCAATCGCTTGCGTGCTTTTTCGCGCTCCGGCAGAGCAGCCAGCAGGGGCAGGCTGACCGCGTTCTGGGCGTCGACCCAGGTGCGTGTCCCTGCGGAGTCGGTGTCCTCCAGCCAGCGGTACGGGTCGGCGACCTTGGTGCCGAAATAGGTGTCGACCACCGGCCCGCGGACGGCCTCCGGGTAGTCAATGGCAGCTACGGTCTGGCTCATCAGCAACAGCCCCACGGTGAGAAACGTCTTGTAGTTCATGTTCGATCCGTCCTTGATCAGGTGTGCCGGGCGCAGTAGAGTGCTCGGCCGGATGCCAATAAGTTAATTGGAATCAGCGGTATTGCGAACAAACTTACGGTGATGCGGATGCAGGTTTCAGACTTGAGCATCGTACAGATCACCAGACAGTTGAAAGAGGGAAGTCCTATGAGTCGGCCAACGAGCAGATTTGCAAAGTCAGTTGCCATAGCGCTGTTGGCCTTTGCTGGTACATCGGCGCAGGCCGACGATGCGCCGCCGAATTACATCAGCGTCATGGGCAGCTATGTCTTTGTCGACAGCATCCGCGGCACCGACGATGGCCCGGGCTACCACCTGATCTACGGCAGTCCGATGAGCAAGCACTTCAGCCTGGAACTCAACACCCTGTTCCACGAGTCTGATCTGCCCAACAGCGACGAATCGAACTACACCTTTGCGGGCGGTCTGGACGTGCGGTATCTCGCCGGCTCGCCGGACCTCGGAGCATTCTTGCTCGGCGGCGTCGGCACGATGTGGGAGGACTTCGTCAACGACGAAGAGATCTCACCGTACGCCAACGTCGGCGTGGGCGTGCAGTTCGGATTCGAGCGTCTGCAGCTGCGGGCCGAAGGGCGCCACTATGCGGTCTTCAACAACGATACCTACGCCGACGACGTGATCTATGACTCCCGCGTGAATGTCGGCCTGAACTATTCCTTTGGCGGCGACGAAGACCTCGACAGTGATGGCGACGGCATTCTCGACAGCAACGACGCCTGCCCGAATACCCCGTACGGCGTTGTCGTCGACCCGCGCGGCTGTCCGATGATCGCCCCGATTGCAGTCGGCGACAGCGACGGCGACGGCGTGCCCGACAACTTCGATCGTTGCCCTGGCACGCCGGCCGGCATGGCAGTCGATGCCGACGGCTGCCCGATCGATGAAGACAACGATGGCGTCCTCAACATGAACGACGACTGCCCGCGCACGCCGCCAGGCTTCAAAGTCAACGCGCGTGGTTGCGTCGTCGACGAACAGACTGTGATCGTGCTCAAGTCGGTGCACTTCGCATTCGATTCGGCCGACCTGACACGCGAAGCCCGCGTGCTGCTGGATCGCGTTGTTGAAGGCCTGCGCAACCAGCCCAGCCTGCGCATGGCGATTGCCGGTCACACCGACTCGCTCGGCACCGAGGCCTACAATCAGGCCTTGTCGCTGCGCCGTGCAGATTCGGTACGACGCTTCCTGGTGGAGCAGGGCATTGGCGGTGATCGTCTGTTGACCGAAGGCTTCGGCGAGCTGCGTCCGATTGCCAACAACGAAACCGAAGAAGGGCGCGCAACCAATCGTCGCGTCGAGTTCCGCGCGCTGAAGAACTGACGCACGCTTCACTGTACAAAAAGCCCTGCCATTGGCGGGGCTTTTTTTGATCCGGTTCTCCCTCTCCCCGCTCGCGGGACGCGAGCGACTGAATCTCGCGTTGTTCGGGTTGAGGGGTGTCTTTACAGCAACAGCTTGTCCTTGATCGGCCGCAGCTGCTCCAGCGCGTGGCGGTAGCCGCGCTCGACAACCTCGTCGATCCTCTTCCAGTCGAACAGTGCAACTCCATCCACCGGCATGCGCAGATAGGCATCTGCACGTGCGGCGCGTGCGGCCGTGCCGCTTTCACTGGTCAGCGTCGCAGTGCGGAAAATGATTGACAGCAGGCGCGGCTTGTCCGGACCCCCTCCGAGGCGGAACAGACCTTCTGGGTCGGGGCCATCAATGCCGGGCGCGGCAATGCCGCCGGCGGTACTGACATCGGATGCAATGATCAGACCGCGATCGAGTCCCTGCATTATGTCGGTCGGTAGATTGTTGATGACGCCACCGTCGCAGAGCAGGTCACCCTGATAGACCACAGGCGGCGCGACCCCAGGCACCGCCATGCTCGTCGCGACCCACAGGTACAGCGGCCCACGGTCGTGGATCATCGGCCGGCCGCGCGTGAGGTTGGTCGACACGCAGAAGAACGGCTTGCGCAGGTCTTCGATCCACCGCTCTTCGAAAATCACCTGCAGTCGTTTGACGAACTTGCGCCCGCGGATCAGCGCCACCGTCGGGAAGATGTAGTCATTGAGCAGATTGCGGCTGACAAAGGTCTCGCGCGCAATGTGCAGCATCTCGTTATGGTCGTAGCCGCAAGCAATCAGTGCGGAGAAGAACGCGCCCATGCTGGAGCCGCCGACGATATCGACCGGAATGCCCAACTCATGCAGCGCACGCATCAGGCCGATGTGAGCGAACCCACGTGCACCGCCACCGCCAAGGACGAGGCCGACGCCGCGACCAGTCAGCTGGCGCGCCATGCTGACGAAGTCGTCGGTCTGTTGCCGCCGCACGAAATAATGGGCGTGCGCGTTCACATGATCCCGCCATGACGAGAGCGCACCGCAGCCCTCGCCGTCCGGTCGGATCATCACCAGGTCCACCGGTGCGCGCGCACCGCAGGTTCGCAACTCGTCGACAACGGGGCCCGCCACCGGCGAGGTCGTCGCGTCCATGACGATCAGAATGCGGTCCGCCTGACGCATGCAACGCCGCATCCAGGGATCACATTCGGCACTGGCGACGTAGATCAGATACTTCTGCTCGACCTCGATGCGGTTGAGATACTCGAGCACGCGGCGGTTGGCTTCACCGTCATCAAGACGGGTCTGCGCCGCACCGGTGCCCAGTGCGGCATCGATCGCCGCGGCATCGAGTACCGCAGGCGAACAGTACGAAGCCAGCGAGTTGCGCAACTGCTGCGCAACCATCTCGGCATCGACCCCCGGACTGGCCGGGATCACCGCGAAGCAGCGCACCTGGCGCTGGTGCTCGAGACGCTGCGCGCGCTGATTCTTGCGCAGGCGCTGGATGATGACGTGGGTCATTTCCAGCAACGCCTGCGGATGCTGGCCGATCACCTTGTGCAGATGCACGCTCGGCACCCGCACCAGCAGGCTGTCGCGCACCGCATGGACCGAGGCCGTTGCCGTCTCGCTCGACAGGGCGCTGACCTCACCGATGGGTTCGAGCCGCGCGATCATGCCGGCAACCGTGCCATCCGCAAGCACTGCGCAGAGTCGGCCGGCGGCAACAATGTAAAGATGTTCGAGCACAGCGCCACGCTCGATCAGCGTGCGCCCGCTGGGCATTTCGATCATCTCGGCCTGTTCCGCGAGCGCATCGAGCGCCGCCGCGTTCAGGCGCGCAAACAGCGGACAGTCAGCGAGGATTTCGCGAGGTGTCATAGCGTGAATGCAGTCTAGCAGCCCCCTGATGCGACGCGATGCAAGCGGCTTCTCGGCGCGTCCGTCAGTCGTCGGCGTCAGAAGCCATGCACTTTATACTTCAGGCCGTCCACCTCGCCCTTTGCTGGAGTTTGTCATGTCTCTTTTGCACACCGGCCGGCTAGGGCCGCTGTTACTCGCTGCCGCGGCATTGGTGGCCTGTGCAACGGTTCCCCTGGTTTTTCCCGCCGCCGAAGCCGAGGCTCTCGCCGACCGCAGCATTGCAGAGGTCCGCGGCCTCGCCATGCCCATGCCGCCGCAGCCGCTGCAAAGCACCGAAGCACCGCTGCTGGATGCAGCGTCGCTGGAAGTGAACCGGCTGAAGACCCAGATGGCGCGCCGCTTCGTCGATCTCGGACCATCGCTCGACAGCGGCGCCGTCGGCCTGGGCGCGGATGGCTATATCGCGGTCCACGACGTAGAGGCGGTTCCACCCGAGGGCCGCAATACCCTGCGCACGGTGGTCGCCAACGAAAATGCCGACCGCGCAGCGCTGTACCGCGAGATTGCGGTTGCCAGCGACCAGAAGAAATGGGCCGGTGAAATCCGCAGCGTCTTCGCCAACCGCTGGATCGCCCTGGCGAAGCCGGGCTGGTGGTATCAGGATGCCAACGGCAGCTGGAAACAGAAATGACGTACTGACTCTGTGCAACGCATACAAAAAAGGCAGCGCGAGCGCTGCCTTTTTTGTGGCCTGAACCTCGATCAACCCGCGACGGCGGGCACCTCGGCATTGGCGTCCCAGCCACAGCTCTGGCCTTCGTTCTGTGTGGCCAGATAGTCCATCAGCGGCGCGAAGTACTCGATCAGCGCCGAACCATCCATCTGCTTGGTGCCGGTGAGTTTCTCGAGTGTTTCCGGCCACGGCCGGCTGGCGCCCTGCGCAAGCATTTCCATGAAGCGCTTGCCGGCTTCCTTGTTCCCGTAGATATCGCACTCGTGCAGCGGGCCTTCGAAGCCGGCGGCATCGCACAGCGCCTTCTGGAACTGGAACTGCAGCACGAACGCGAGGAAGTAGCGCGTATACGGCGTGTTGCCCGGGATGTGGTACTTGGCGCCCGGATCGAAATCGTCCGCGGCGCGTGCCAGCGGCGGAGACACGCCCTGGTACTGCTCGCGCAGCTTCCACCAGCCGGCGTTGTAATCTTCGGGCTTGATCTCGCCGCTGAAGACTTTCCAGCGCCACTGATCAACCAGCTTGCCCCACGGCAGGAACGTGATCTTGTCGAGTGCAAGCTTCATCTGCGAATTGATGACGGCCTTCTCATCGGTCTTCTGCGCTGGCACCAGGCCGATCTTGTGCAGATGCGCCGGCGTCAGCGACAAGGTCACCGTATCGCCAATCGCTTCGTGGAAGCCGTCATGCGCTGCGCCCTGGAAAATCGGCGGCTGCGGGTTGTACATCAGATCGTAGAAGATGTGGCCGAGCTCGTGATGGATCGTCGTCAGCTCATCCTCGTTCGGCTCGATGCACTGCTTGATGCGCACATCGCCCTGCATGTTCATGTCCCAGGCGCTGGCGTGGCAGACGACATCGCGATCGCGCGGCTTGACCAGCATGGACTTCGCATAGAACGAATCCGGCAGCGCCGGGAAGCCAAGCGAGGTGTAGAAATCTTCGGCGACCTTGGTCATGCGCACGGCCATTGCGGCGTCGGCCTTGTGTTCGATTTCAGCGAGATCGAGCGTCGTCGGCTTGCCCTTGAACTCGGACACCAGCTTCTTGTATTCACCATCGCGCTGGGCCTTGAGCGCGGAAGTCACGTCGAGCGAGCCAACGCCCGGATACGGCTCAACCAGCGGATAGATATTGCTCCACTGCTGCGCCCACATATTGCCGAGCAGGTGTGCCGGAATCATGCCGTTCTTCGGCACCACGGCTTCACCGTACTTGGCGTTGAGCTTGCCGCGCACCGCGCAGTGCAGCGCTTCATACAGCGGAGATACCTGGGTCCACAGGCGTTCGACTTCGGCATCGAAATCCGCCGGTGACATGTCGTAACCGGCGCGCCACATCTCGCCGAGGTTGGCAAAGCCCAATTCCTTGGCGCCGGCATTGGTCAGTTCGGCAAAACGCTGGTAATCCGCACGGATCGGCTTCGCCGTTGCGTGCCAGCCGGCCCAGGCTTCGGCACGCACTTCCGGGCTGGAATTCGGATCGTTGACGATCTTCTCGATCTCGCCAAGGCTCAGGCATTCGCCATCGGTCTTGCACCACTTGCCGGAGCCGTAGTTGGCTTCCATCTTTGCCAGAATCTTGGCCAGCTCGGTGCGAGCCTCGGTGGTCCCCGGTGCCGGATTGGCGGTCGACAGCTTGAGCAGCAGGATGCCGCGCCCGGTTTCATCCGAGGTGTCGACGCTGTTGAAGCGCTTGGATTCCTCGACTTTCTTGCTGAGGTATTCCAGCCATTCTTCGTTGGCCTTCGACGCAATCATCTGCGTGTCGTCAGTGATGTAGGTCGCCTGCGCCCATTGCGCCGAATTCAGATACGGCAGCAGTCGGCGCAGATCAGCGTTGACGCTGGCCATGAAGGCGTCGGCATCGGCCGCTGAAACGCTCGCAGGCGAGGCTGCGGCTTTCTCATCCACCGCAGCGGTTTCGTCCTTCTTGCCGCAGGCGCCGAGTGCAAGCAGCACTGCGACAATGGTTATCTTCTTGTACATCGGCATCTCCATTCTTGAACCTTGGAAGGTCGCGCTAACGCACGCCACCCATCAGCTTCTGGATCGGCTTTGCCGCCAGCAGCAACACCACGCCAAGTACTGCAGCGAGGAAGAAAATCATCATGAAGCGATACGGCGCATGCGCGATATCTTCACCGCCGAGATGCCCGGCAATCAGGCCTGACAACAGATTGCCCAGCGCGGTGCCGGCGAACCAGGTGCCCATCATCTGACTGGTGAAGCGCGGCGGTGCGAGCTTGGTGACCGCTGACAGGCCGATCGGCGACAGGCACAGCTCGCCGAAGGTGTGCAGCATGTAAGTCAGCAACAGCCACACCGGCAGCACCTTGGTGCCATCGCCACCCTTGACGACAAGGCTGGCGGCGAAGGCGATGACGACGAAGCCCAGGCCCATCTGGATCAGACCGAGGGCGAACTTCACCGGGATCGAGGGTTCCAGATTGCGCCGGCCCAGATTGACCCACAGTGCGGCGAACACCGGCGAGAACAGCACGACAAAGATCGGATTCAGCGACTGGTACCAGCTGGCCGGATGCTGGCCGTCGGCGAAGAAACCGCCGAACAGGCTGCGATCGGTGAAATCGCGTGCAAACAGGTTGAAGGTCGAACCGGCGAGCTCGAAGCCGAGGAAAAAGATCGCGGCGCCGAGGAACAATACGACGATGACGATCGTGCGCTTGAACTCTTCGGCGCTCAGTTTGCCGAAGACGAACACATAGCCGAAGAAGTAGATGGCGATCGCGACCATCGCCAGACCGGTGTACTCGCCGAGCGTCACCGGGTTCAGCGGAATCCAGCCTTGCAGGGCTGCGGCGACCACGACGACAAGGAGCGCGCCGCCGACCCCGAGCATCAGCTTGGCGCGCGAGCGCTCGGCCGGATCCGTCGTGGCAGGCATGGCGGATTCCGCCGGCAGCGTGTCGCGCCAGATCCAGAACTGGATCAGGCCGAGCACCATCAGCACGGCAGCGACGACGAAGCCCGCCTGCCAGGACACCTTCTCGCCGATCGTGCCGACCAGCAGCGGCGCCATCATGCCGCCGATGTTGATGCCCATGTAGAAGATCAGGAAGCCAGCGTCACGTTCGCCACTCGGCCGATCGCGATAGAGCTGGCCGACCATCGCGCTGATGTTGGGCTTGAGCAGACCGACGCCGAGCACGATGACAACCAGGCCGAGGAAGAACACCGTCGTGTTGCCGCCGGCGAGCATCAGGTTGCCGAGGGTGATGATGGCACCGCCCAGCAACACGGCGTTGCGCTGCCCGATCAGACGGTCGGCGATCCAGCCGCCCGGCAAAGCGAACAGATAGACGCAGCCAAGGTAGAGGCCGTAGATCGCGGTGGCATCCTTGTCACCGATGCCGAGGCCGCCATCCGCGACGGCAGCAGTCATGAACAGAACCAGCAGGGCGCGCATGCCGTAGAAGGTGAAGCGCTCCCACATCTCGGTGAAAAACAGCGTGGCCAAGCCCCGTGGATGGCCGAACCAGGTTTTTTCGCTCATGAGTCAATCGATCCCCGATGTATGCGGCACTATGCCCGCCCCATGCAGCGCGCTGCATGGGGGGATACCCCTAGAACTTTTTTGAGCTTTCCTGCGCTTACGACAGCAGCTGCACGGCCAAGGTCCATACACCGTACAGGGCCAGCCCGAGCATGCCCAGTATCAGGGCCGCGGCAAGCAGACTGCGCCGCGCCGGTTCTGTCGCCTGCTGCGCTTGCAGCGACGGCGGGCTGATCTGATCCAGATGCTCCCCCAACAGCCGTGCGTTGCGCCGGTTAGCTTTGAATGCGACGTCTGCGATATCGCCGACCACTGGGACAAAGCCTATCAGCGCATCCAGCACGATATTGCCAGCCATCCGCGCCAGCACGGTCGGCGGCGCGCCCACGCGCGCGCCTTCGAGCAGAAACCAGCCCCCGACCGCGAAACCGACCACATCCCCGAGCACCGGCACCAGGCCAATCAGCGCATCGAGGCCAAAGC
>JALYJV010000444.1 GCA_030775105.1 Pseudomonadota bacterium
ATGGTTCCCCAAACACCTCTATTTTGCAGCTTTTCTGCACAACGATGTTGCATATCAGCGGGTAGGCGGTACCTACCCGTCTCGATATTCCCTAGGAAAACTCGCAGGCCGCCAACCAATCGGCAATCGCGCGCACGAAGCGTGCAGCGTCTGCGCCATTGATCACGCGGTGGTCATAGCTCAGCGACAGCGGCAGCAGCTGGCGCAGCACCGGGCGCCCTTCCGCATCCGGCAGGAAACGCTCCTGTGCCCTGCAGATTCCAAGAATCGCGACTTCCGGTGCGTTGATGATCGGCGTGAAGCCGGTGCCGCCGATGTGTCCCAGCGACGACAGCGTGAAGCAGCCTCCGGTCATCTCGGCCATCGCCAGACCCTTGGTCCGCGCCTTCTCGGAGATGCGCGCGGTCTCTTCGACGATCTCGTCGATGCCCTTGGCATCGCAGTTCTTCAGCACCGGCACCAGCAGACCGCTGGCCACATCGACCGCAATGCCGATGTGGAAATACTTGCGCTCAGTCAGCGCCGAGCCGTCGGCGTTCAGCGCACTGTTGAACTTCGGAAACTGCTGGAGCGCGGCAACCGAGGCCTTGACCAGCGCCGCGAGCAGCGAGCGCTTTCGATCCGGATTCGCCGCATTCCACTGCTTGCGGCGCTGCTCGAACACCGTGATGTCGGCATCGTCGTGATGCGTGACATGCGGAATCGACATCCAGTTGCGATGCATGACGCGGCCGACGAAATGCTGGGTCTTGCCCAGCGCCGTTGTTTCGACCGGTCCATAGGCCGACAGGTCGTCCGCGGGCCACGGCAACATGGTCTGAGTGCTCATACGCGCTCGATGATGATGGCCGGCGCCATGCCGCCGGCGGCGCACATCGTGATCAGCCCACGCTTCAGATCGCGCCGTTCGAGCTCGTCGAGCACGGTGCCGATCAGCACGGCGCCAGTCGCGCCGATGGGATGACCCAGCGCGATCGCCCCACCGTTGACGTTGACCTTCTCGCGATCCAGGTCGAGATCGCGGATGAATTTCTCGACGACGACGGCAAAAGCCTCGTTGACCTCCCACAGATCGATGTCGCTCTTGCGCAGGCCGGCCTTCGCCAGAACCTTGTTCGCCGCCGGCACTGGCGCATTGAGCATCAGGGTCGGATCGTCACCGATGTTTGCCGTCGCGATGACGCGCGCGCGCGGCTTGAACCCGCGCTTGCGCGCATAAGCCTCGGAGGCCAGCAACAGCGCGGCAGCACCATCGACGACGCCGGAAGAACTGCCGGCGTGATGGAAGTGCTCGATCTTCAGATCGGGATAGCGGCGGTTGATCAGCTGGCGGAACGTCGCACCGCTCGGGTCGAGTGCCATGTCAGCGATCTGCGCAAAGCTGGGCTTCAGCCCCGCCAGATCCTCGGCCGTGGTCTGCGGACGCGGATACTCGTCCCTGGCGAGAACCAGCTTGCCGTCATCGTCGACGACCGGAACGATGGACCGGTCGAAGCGGCCTTCCTGGATCGCGCGACCGGCACGCTGCTGGCTTTCGAGAGAGAACGCGTCGAGCGCTGCGCGACCGATGCCTTCCATCGACGCGATGGCGTCGGCACAGACTCCCTGGTGCGACTGCGGATGACGCAGCTGCAGGCGCGCATTGCCGGAGCCCATCATCAGCGGCTTGAGACCCGCGGCGCGCTCCTGTTCAGACATCGCCGTGATCAGCGACATCATCTCGGTGCCGCCGGCGATGATCAGGTCTTCCATGCCGGAGCGGATCTGCGCCGCCGCCATGCTGGCCGCGGTGATCCCGCTCCCGCAGAAGCGATCCAGGGTCACGCCGCTGACGCGCACGTCGAAGCCGGCATCGAGCGCCGCCATGCGGCCCATGTCGCCGCCCTGCTTGCCCTTCTGCGCGCTGGTGCCCCAGATCACATCGTCGATATCCGCGGTCTGCAGATCATTGCGCTGCTGCAGGGCCCTGAGAACGGTCGCCGCCAGATGCTGCGGATGCAGATCGCTGTACGCACCTTTACCGGGCTTGCCCAGCGCACGTGGCGTGCGGACTGCGTCGATGATGAAAGCTTCGCCCACTGCCTGTCTCCTGAAGATGAGCGGCTCGAATGCCGTCAGTTCTCTTGACCAAAGAGTATATATGCGGCCCTCATATTTAGTCGACAGTGTTGTTCACTTGCCTGTCTATTCAGGGCGTGATCAGCCGTATGGCCTCACCGCTCGGATCCGGCGATTCGGCCTGCCAGCGCACCGAGCCGAACGGCCTTTCAAGCCGGCGGCGTACCCGCGGCCCCGGACCTGACGTGTGAAAGCCGTCGGCGTGCGCCTGCAGCTGGCGGTCGGCGTGGGTGAAGCGGCTGCGCTGACGCAGATAGTCGGCCCAGGTCGGACAGCTGTAGCGCTCGGTCCACAACTCCGCATCGGCGATGTCGCGCGACAGCGACCAGCCAAATGCGCCATTGCGCAGCCGCGCGCGCTGCAGTTGCAGCATCACTTCGTAGAACCGCCTCGCCTGTGCCGGATCCACCCGATAGTCGATCTCGACGACGATGGGACCGCTGCGCGCGGTGATCGGCAGGGCCACTTCCGGTTCGTGGGCCAGTTCAACCATCTCGACTTCATCGCGCGACACTCTCGGCATCGGCAGCAGCAAGCCGATCAGCGGCGTCAGCAACAGCGTGATCCCGGAGGCGACGATGGCAGTGCTGAGCCCCCAGTGCACAGTGACATAGCCCCACATCCAGGCACCCAGCGCGATGCCACCCGTCAGCGCCGCCTGGAACCACGCCAGTGAACGCGCCGCAACCCAGCGCGGCGCCGAAAGCTGGACCCCGACGCTGAGCAGCGTAATCAGCAGCAGGTAGGCCGCACCGGAAATCATCAGCAGGACAAAACTCAACGCGACGCTGTGGCTCAGGCCGACGGCCACGATCGCGATGCCGGCGACGATGGCGCAGAGGCGCGCTGCGGTCTCCGCCTTCAGGCGCTCACGCGCCTCGCCGACCGCGAGCGCACCGACCACCGCACCGATGCCCGTCGCGCCGAGCAGCAGACCGAAAATGCGCGCATCGCCACCGAGCAGATCGCGCGCAATCAGCGGCATCAGTGCCGCGGTCGAAGCACCGGTGACCCCCGTCGCGAATGCGCGAACCATCACATTGCGGATCGGCATCGAGTGCGCGGCGTAGCGTGCACCCGAGATGATGGCCCGTTGCATGCGCTCCGGTGGCAGGCGCGGCGGCACATGTTTGCGCTGCCAGAACCAGAACGCGGCGATCAGCGGCAGATAAAACAGCGCGTTCACCGCAAAGGCCGCCATCGCTCCTGCGGCCATCACGATCATGCCGCCTACCGCCGGGCCAAAGCTGCGCGCAATGTTGTAGCTGACCGACGACAACGCGACGGCGGCCGGCAGCTGTTCAAGCTTGACCTGCTCGATGACCGAGGCCTGCCACGCCGGACTGTACAGCGCGACACCGGAGCCGATCAGAAAGCAGAACGTGAGCAGGATCCACGGTGACGTCAGGCCCAATGCGGCGATCACCGTCAACGTCGTTGCGGCCAGCGTCGCAAACACGAGGCCGAGCAGCGCAATCTTGCGGCGATCGAACATGTCGGCGACGGCGCCCGCCGGCACCGCCACCAGCATCAGCGGCAACATCAGGGCGGTCTGCACCAGCGCGACCATGCTGGCGGATGACGTGACGCGGGTCATCTCCCAGGCCGCACCAACACCCTGGATCAGCTGACCGAAGTTCGACAGCAGGCTGGCCGACCAGATCAGCAGAAAAGTCCGCTCGTTCAGCGGCGCCAATGCTGCCCAGGTGCCGCGAACTTGCGCGCCGCTGTCGGTCACAATCGGCTATTTCATCGTCGGCATCGTGAACTCGGCGCGGCGCTCGACTTCGCGCGGCCAACGCTGCGTCACCGCCTTGAGGCGAGTATAGAAGCGCACACCCTCGCGGCCGTAAATGTGGTGATCGCCGAACAGCGAACTGCGCCAGCCGCCGAAACTGTGGAAGGCCATCGGCACCGGCAAGGGCACGTTGACGCCGACCATGCCGACTTCGATTGCTGAAGTGAATGCGCGCGCGGCGCTGCCGCTGCGGGTAAAGATCGCGGTACCGTTGGCATACGGATGGGCATTGATCAGACTGATCGCCGCGTCCAGATCCGGCACGCGCGTGATGCCGAGCACCGGCCCGAAAATTTCCTCACGGTAGATTTTCATCTCCGGCTGCACGCCGTCGAACAATGAGCCGCCGAGGAAGAAGCCGCCTGGCGCGCCGGCATAGCCTGGACGACCGTCAACCAGCAGGCGCGCACCTTCGGTGACGCCGGAATCGATGTACTCGCAGACCTTGTTGCGATGCTCGCCGGTGATCAGCGGGCCCATCTCGGTGGCGCGGTCGGTCGGCAGGCCGACCTTCAGCGCGCGCACTCGCGG
Source organism: Pseudomonadota bacterium (assembly GCA_030775105.1). Classification (GTDB taxonomy): domain Bacteria; phylum Pseudomonadota; class Gammaproteobacteria; order Nevskiales; family Nevskiaceae; genus Solimonas. The sequence continues at coordinate 4,448 of JALYJV010000444.1, forward strand.
CTGCAGCTTCTCGACCAGCGCGTCGGCGCAGGCATCACCGACCGCGACGGCGATCGAGATCGCCATGCAACGTTCGCCCGCCGAACCATAAGCGGCGCCGAGCAGCGCCTCGACGGCATCATCGATGTCGGCGTCCGGCATGATGACCATGTGATTCTTCGCACCGCCGAGCGCCTGCACGCGCTTGCCGCGCTGCGTGCCTTCGAGATAGACGTGGCGCGCAACCGGCGTCGAACCGACGAAGCTCACCGCGGCGACATCCGGATGCTGGAGCAGACCATCAACGGCGCTCCTGTCGCCGTGCAGGACATTGAACACGCCGTCCGGCAGACCGGATTCGGTGAGCAGTCGGGCAAGCAGCACCGCCGCCGACGGATCGCGCTCCGACGGCTTGAGGATGAAGGTGTTGCCACAGGCCAGCGCGATCGGGAACATCCACAGCGGCACCATCGCCGGGAAGTTGAACGGCGTGATGCCGGCAACGACACCCAGCGGCTGACGCAGGCTGTAGGCATCGACACCGGTGCCGACATTCTCGTTGTGCTCGCCCTTGAGCAGATCCGGAATGCCACAGGCGAACTCGACGACTTCGAGGCCACGCACGATCTCGCCGCGAGCATCGTCGATCGTCTTGCCGTGTTCGCTGGAGATCAGCGCCGCAAGTTCGTCCGTCGCCGCTTCGAGCAGTTGGCGGAAACGGAACAGCACGCGCGCGCGGCGCAGCGGCGGCATTGCCGACCAGGCGGTGAACGCGGCCTTCGCGGTCGCGACGCAGGCATCGAGTTCGACAGCGGATGCAAATGGCACGCGCGCCGTGACCAGACCGGTGCTCGGATTGTAGACATCACCGGTACGGCCGACGGCCGGAACGACGGCCTTGCCGCCCACCCAATGTGGAATCGCGGAAACAGCGACGCTTGCAGGCGCGGAAACGGTCATGGCAAAACCTTGATTGGATGGGCGGCAGACGGAAATTATAAATCAACAGCGTTGTTCATATAAACTGCGGCGCCCACAATCCTCCGTTCGTCTCGAGTGCCGCGCTTGCGCGGTGTATCGAGAGACCAGCGCAAACGGTGGCGGTCTCTCGAGAGGGCTTCTGCTTGATACCCAACTACACCGCAAAGCTGTAACCGCCATTGACCGGGTAAGTCTGTCCGGTGATCCATCCCGCCGCAGCCGAGCACAGAAACAAGGCCATGCTCGCAACGTCGTCGGGCTTGCCGAAGCGGCGAATCACATAGCGCGCGACATGGGCCTTGGCCTGCTCGCTCGCCATGAACTTGGACTTCGCCGGCTCATCCAGCGCAGGCTCCAGCGTCGACAGTGAAATGCAGTTGGCGGTGATGCCATGGCGCCCTGCTTCCCGTGCGATCGCGCGCATGAATCCGGCAGCGCCAGCCTTCGCCGCCGAGTACGCGGCGAGGCGCGCTTCGCCAACGCGACCGGCATCCGACACGATCGTCACGATCCGCCCCCTCTCCTGCCCGACCATGCCCGGCAGCGCCGCGTGACAGCAGTTCATGACGCCATGCAGGTTGGTGCGCACAAAGCGGTCCCACTCCGCAGGCTGGGTTTCCCAGAACTGCGCAGACGGCCGCATCGTCACATTGGGCCCGGCATTGCCGGCATTGTTGACGAGCAGCGTGATCGGACCGAGCGTTGCTGCCTGTGCCATCGCCGCGTGCACAGCGTCATGGTCGCCGACATCCGCCGGCACGGCGATCGCCGCAACACCCAGCGCCCGGATTTCGGCTGCGACCGCTTCGGCGCGCATGACATCGACATCATTGACGGCGATGCCGCCCGCGTTGTGCTTCGCGAACGCAAGCGCGATGGCCCGACCTGCCCCCTGCCCCGCACCACTGATGAATGCGATCTGGCCACCGAGGTCGAGCAGGTCTTCGCTGTTCGTCATCCCTTCAGTCCGTTCGGGTCGAGTGCCGCGCACTTGCGCGCGGTGTATCGAGACCCCGGCGCCGCAGCAGCGGCATCTCGATACACCTTGCGCTCACGCGCAAGGCACTCGATGCGAACGGAGTTATCGATAGTCTTCACACACGGCCGGATCAAGCCGCCTTCGAGTGATGCGAGAACATCTTCATAAGATCACCCGAGGTCACCGGACGCTGTGCCTCGCCTTCTGCCAGCGGCTTGGCACCGCCGGAAGACACCGGCGTGACGTCAACGCCGTCCGCGGCGGCCTTGGCGCGCAGCGCACCAACCGTCAGGACTTCCTTCTTGTGATGCTTGAACAGATCGAAGTTGAAGAAGCGCATGGCATTGCGATGCGTGACCTTGTCGATCTGCGTGTCCGTGAGGTGCTTGATGCTCTGCCACAGATACTCGGGCACTTCTGGCCACAGCGAGTCCGAATGCGGGTAGTCGCACTCGTAGGCCACCATGTCTTCATTGAGCGAATCGAGATTCTTCAGACCGAAGGCGTCGTCAATGAAGCAGTTCAGGAAGTGCTTGGCGAAGATCTCGCTCGGCTTGGTGTCGCCGAACGTCGAGTGCGTCCAGAACTTGTGGCGCGAGTGACTGAAATCGGCGCGCTCGAGGAAGTACGGAATCCAGCCGATGCCACCTTCCGACAGCGCAATCTTCAGTTGCGGATAGCGATGCAGCGCTTCGAGGTTGAGCCAGTCGGCCGCGCCGGTCGCGATCGACATCGGCATGGTCGTGATCCAGGCCTCGATCGGCGTTTCCATCGACGCATGCGGTGCGGGATTCCCTGCGCCGATGTGCAGGCAGATCGCGATGTCGTGTTCGACGATCGCCTTCCACAACGGCTCCCAGTACGGATTGTGAATGCTCGGCAGGCCCTGCACGGTCGGGTTCTCGTTGAGCGAGACCGCGGTGCAGCCCTTCTTCGCGATGCGCTTGATCTCCTCGACAGCAGCCTTCATGTCCCAGGTCGGCAGCAACGCGCAGGGAATGAAGCGGCCCGGGTGCGAACCGCACCACTCGTCGATGTGCCAGTCGTTGTAGCCGCGCATGTGAATCAGCGACAGGTTCTTGTCCGGCACCTTGTGGAAACGACCGCCGTCGAACCCGGGGAAGCTGCCGAAGTTCAGCGACGCCGCGATGCCGTTGACGTTCATGTCGTCAATGCGCGCATTGTGCTCGTAGCAACCCTTGCGCAGCTGCTCGAACGACGTCGGCTCCATGCCGTACTCTTCCATCGGGCGGCCGACGACGGCATTCAGACCCACCGACGGCATCTTCAGGCCCTGATACTCCCAGAAGGTCGTGCCGTTGTCTGCAACCTTGAGCGTCGGCGCCGATGCCAGATCTGCACCGCTCAAGTGCTGCTTGTACATGTCGGGCGGCTCGCTGATGTGGTCGTCGACGCTGATCAGCACCATGTCGTTCATCTTCATGACTCTCTCCTGGCAACAGCTCGGGCTGCTTCGTGCTAGCCCGTCAGTGATTCGAAAAGGGCGGAACCTCAGTCCCGCGCCAGCAACAGGGCGGTGGCCAAGGGCCCGCCACCCGAAGTACAGACCGCCACGCGCGGATCGTTCTTGATCTGGCGCGCTCCGCCTTTGCCGCGCAACTGCACGACCGACTCGTGGGCAAAACCAAAACCGTGCAGACGGCCCGCGCCGATCTGCCCGCCGAAAGTGTTCAGCGGCAGCTCGCCATCCAGCGCGATGCGCTTGCCACCTTCGATGAATTTCCCACCCTCGCCGATCTCGCAGAAGCCCAGCGACTCCAGCCACGTGATGACCTGAAAGCTGAAGCCGTCGTAGAGCTGTGCAGTGTCGACATCGGCCGGCGTGTAGTCCGTGCGCTTCCACAGATCAGGACCGGTCGCGTAGCAGGCCATCCAGTCGGCCTGGTCCCAGCTGTGGCGCTCGACCGAGCCGGCCATCGCCGCGATGCGGATCGGCGTGCAGGTGACTTCGTCAAGCGCAGTGCCGGCGGAGACGATCAGCACCGTCGATGCATCGGTGTAGCGGTCGCAGTCGTACAGGCACAGCGGCGTCGAGATCATGCGCGCTGACATGTACTGATCCATGGTCAAGGGCTCGCGCACCAGCGCGCGCGGATTGAGCATGGCGTTGGCGCGATCAGTCAGTGCAACCTGCGCCAGCTGCTCGCGTGTAAGGCCGTATTTCTTGACATGACGCATCGCGTATTGCGCCGTCCAGGTCGCTGCCGACAGTGCATTGAACGGTGCGGTCCATTGCGAGTTGCCGTCGACACGGTCGCGCCGCGGCGTCGGATACTCATCCGGCCTTGCGAGCGCCGCGGCTTCGTAAACGGTGCGAAAGCAGATGACGTGGCGCGCGAGGCCAGCACGCACCGCAGTCGCAGCGGCAACAACAGCACCGAGCTGTGAAGTGATCTCGCCGCCACCGGCATACCACGTCGCATGGATACCAAGCGCATCGATGACTTCATCGGCACCGACCGGCGAGAAGCCGAGATAGGCCGGCACCTTGCCCGGATAGGTCGATACACCGTCGATCTGGCCGATGGTCAGCCCCGCTTCACCCAGCGCCTCGCGGATCGCATCGAGCGTCAGCAGCAGCGGATGCCGCGTCAGCCTGGTGCCGACCTCGGACTGGCCGACACCGGTGATGTAGCCTTCGTTCGCAACCATCAGGCGACCTTCTCGAACAGCGGCAGCCACACGTCGCTGTGCTGCTCGAACTTCACGCGCACGTGATCGCCGATGTCGACCGCTTCGACCGGGCAATTGATGATGTTGGTCGTCAGGTAGACGCCCGGCGCGCCGTCAATCGCGACGCGGGCGATGACGAAAGGCACTTCCATCGCCGGATGCCATTTCTGGTGATTCACCGTGTAGGTGTCGACGACACCGGTACCCGCAACGGCCACAGGCTTCACGTTCTCCGACAGGCAACCGCGGCACACCGGGCGCGGCGGATGGATGAAGGTCTTGCAGTCCTGGCACTGGTTCAGACGCAACTCCCCGTCCGCACCGCCGGTCCAGAAGGCGCGGTTGTCACTATCGAGTCGCGGCAGCGGACGGGTCATGCTGTGATCTATCGCCTGACGATCAGCTGGCGTTGGCCATCAGGCTGCGCGGATCGATCTGGCCGGTGGCCAGTCCGCCGAGGAAACCACCGTCGACCGGTAGCGCCACACCATTGATGTAAGTCGCCGCCGCGCTGTTGAGGAACAGCAGCGGGCCGGCCTGCTCGTCCGGCGTCGAACGACGGTTGATCGGCTGCATCGCCGCGTCAAGCACCGACGCCTTCGTCGCCGATTCAAAGTGACTCATCATCGGCGTCTGAGTCGGGCCCGGCATCGTGCAGTTGATGCGGATGCCGCGCTTGATCAGGCTGAACGACGTCAGCATCGTCCACAGGATGATCGCTTCCTTCGAGAACGCATAGCCTTCCTTGACCTGGTCGGCGTTGTCCTCGCACCACTTGATCGCGGCGTCGTAGTCGCTGATCTGCAGCAGCTGCATCAGTACCGGAATCCGGCGGCTCCAGCCGAGGCCACCGTTCGACGACACGCTGACGATCGCAGCGCCCTCCGACATCAGCGGCAGCACGGCTTCGGTGACGCGGCGCGTGCCGGCGTAGTTGACCTTCATGACATCCAGCGCCGGCGAGGTCTGCGGCAGACCCGCGCAGTTGAACAGCGCATCGACCTTGCCGCCGATCTTCTTGATCGTCGCGTCGATCGCGGACGGATCACGCAAATCGACCTGGTTGAACGACGCTAACTTGAGCTGGGTCGGCTTGTAATCAATGCCGTGAACCTCGGCACCCTGCTCCAGCAGCTTGCGGGCAGTCGCCTCGCCCATGCCGGAAAAGCAGCCGCTGACGATCACGCGCTTGTTCTTGTAACCCAAAATATCCATCGCTCCTCCGAGCTTAGCGGTTCATTTGCTTTGAGCTGCAGGCAAAGCCTGGATCACTCTTCTATGACGATGATGCGTTCCGGACAGGCCCGCGCGCCGCGCCGGGCCAAGGCCTCCATGCCGGCAGGCACTTCAATTTCTTCGACGGCGATATAGCCGTCCTCGTTGAGCGGAAACAGCTCCGCCGACACCGCCGCACACCGCGCGTTGCCGACGCACGAGGCCTTGTCAATCCGGATCTTCAATGTCGTTTCTCCTCGTGTGGCCGCGCCGCGGGGCGCCAAGCCATCTTTCTGCTCATGCGCGATGCCATGACCCGCGCAGAGCTCGAGTGCGCTGAGGCGCTTTATCGCACAATTTTCACTATCATACAACAGTGATGTCTATTAATAACCGGCACGCGAGGTTCCCGATTGCGCGAACGCAAAGCCCGTTTCGGGCGCTGGACCAGACACATACTTATAAGGTGTCGGGAGGCCGAGGCATCGGAACATGGTGACTCTCCTCTACAGAGAGACGGCTACTCGCGTGGACCTCGACGACGTAGAGCGGCTGTGCACGCTATTCAACTGCAAGATCGGCGATCTCTTTGAGTTGGTCGAAAGCAAGAACCCCAAGCCGAGAAAATCCGGCTGAGTTATGGGCACGGTATGCGGGGGTCAAAATCTGCCACGATCCAAGATCGGTGGGCACGCATGGGCGCCAGATGGGCACCATTTGGGCACCGAAACAAAAAAAGGAGTCAGGCCTTCGCCTAACTCCTTGTTCTATTTGGTGGACAGTACAGGGCTTGAACCTGTGACCCCCGCCGTGTGAAGGCGATGCTCTACCACTGAGCTAACTGTCCTTTGGGGGGCGGAATGATAGTGACAGGCGGATACTGCGTCAAACGTGCAGTGCTTGCCCGGAAACCGCCGTGCAAAGCCGTGAGCCGGGGGCGACACGGTTTCCCCCATTAAGCCGCGCAAGCGTGAGCATCTCATTGGCGTTGTTCAACATGAGGTAGTACTCACCACTCTTGGAAGCCAGGCCAATGGAAGCGCTCATGCGGGCACTGCTCCGCTCTTGATAGGAAGCTCCAGACGTTTTATCGCGGTGCGCTACGCCGCTCATGCAGCGAATGTTGCCACCTGGCACTCGTGTTGTTCGGCTGAGGGCCGTCGGAGGACGGTCATCCGGGTGCGCTTATGACCATCGGCAGTACATGGCCGAAAATGTCGAGCAAGCCGTCAATTGGGTGGAACCCTCAGGTCGCTCGCTTCATTTTCGTTCGCGACCCATCGCATCCCGATATGACTGTCGGTCGATCTCGTAACAGGTGCAGGACATCGCCTGTAGCCCCTTGCGATTGAGAACAGTGATCTCACCGCGCTGATACTCGATGAGCCCTGCACGCTGCAGTGCGCCCGCAGCCATGGTGATGCCGACGCGCCGTACACCCAGCATGGTCGACAGAAACTCATGGGTCATGAGGAAATGATCGCTGTGCGCGCGATCGTGGCTCATAAGCAGCCAGCGTGCGAGGCGCGGACCCACCTCGTGATAGCGCAGACAGGAGGCAGACGTTGCGAGCTGGGTCATCAATGTATGCAGATAGAGATTGAGTATCCGCCGCAAGGCGACACTGCGATCGAGCTCAGCGAGAAATGCGACGCGACCGATGCGCAGAGATTCTCCTGCGCCCTGCACCAGCGCTCGCAGCGGCGACGTATTC
>JALYJV010000445.1 GCA_030775105.1 Pseudomonadota bacterium
GTACAAGCCGACCGAAGTGTTCCCGGTTGGTGATTTCTTCTCGGTGGCCGACGTCGTTGGTCCGGGCGCCGAGCTGGCGTATGGTTCCGGCAATCCGGCCTTCGCCGACAACTGCCCGGGCCTGCTCAGTGTGCCGGGCACTGGCGTCGACCTGAGCTTCCTGTGCCAGGTCGGCGGCGGCATCGGCGGCCCGCTGCTCAACGCACCGCGTACGATCAACACCGTGCGCGAGCCGGACATCCGTCCGGACAAGGACGGCCAGTGGGGTGTGGGCGGCAAGCTGCAGGTCACCGATTCGACCTCCATCGGCGCGTACTACATCCGCTATCACAATCACAATCCGACCGTGAACCTGAACTTCGGTTTCGCCTACATCGGCGAACTGCTGGGCCAGGAGATCACGACCTCGATCATCAACCAGTCGGTGCCGGTGTCGTACAACATCAAGTACTTCGGCGACATCGAGATGTATGCCGGCAGCTGGTCGACGACGCTGTTCGGCCTTAACGTCGGCGGCGACCTGATGTACCGCAAGGGCGTCGACGTTTCGGCTGCGGCGGAAATCTCCGGCGTGCTCAGCCCGGTGTTCACTCGCGCGGAAACCTATCAGGCAAATATCTCCTCGCTGTTTGTCACGAATCCGGACTTCCTGATTTTCGACGAGGTCGCCATCGTGTCCGAGGCGAGCTATCTGTATGTCGACAAGGTTGAACCGATCGAAGCAAAGAACGGCCAGGTGCCGCGCGGCGATGGCACCGTCATGTTCTACGACAAGATGGCCTGGGCCTATCAGATCCTGATGCTGCCCAAGGGCCGCAACGTCGTGCCGGGCTGGGACATCGGCACGCCGATCGCGTTCGCCCATGCGGCGCGCGGCTACGCCTCCACTGCCGGCGCGTTCGGCTCGCTGTTCGGCGAAGGAGATATGCGCATCGGTCTTTCGGTCACGGCGCAGTATCTGCAGAACCTTGAGTTCGCTCTCGGCTACAACTGGTTCCTCGGCGATGCGGAAAAGACCGTCCACGACAGTCCGATTCCGGCGAATCCGGTGGCGGACCGCGAGTACGCGACCTTCACCATCAAGTACAACCTGTAGTCATTCGGGTTGATCTACTCGCACGGCCGTCGTATGACGGCCGTGTCTTGACGCAGCAAGCAAGGCATATGAGCGCACAAGCGGCATTCGATCCCATGGAGTTCCGCAAGGCGCTCGGAACCTTCGCAACCGGCGTGACGATCATCACGACGCGTGCCGACGATGGCACACCGCTGGGCCTGACGGTCAACAGCTTCAACTCGGTATCGCTGGATCCGCCGCTGGTGCTGTGGAGTCTGGCCAACAACTCCAACAGTCTCGAGGCCTTTCGCAATGCGCAGCATTGGGCCGTGCATGTGCTGGCGACCGATCAGGAGGAGCTGTCGGGGCGCTTCGCCAGACGTGGCATCGACAAGTTCGCAGGCCTTGAAACCGAAGTCGGCGTTGGCGGCACCCCGCTGCTCATGGGCTGCGCCGCGCGCTTCGAGTGCCGCACCGCTTCGCAGTACCAAGGGGGCGATCATCTGATCTTCATCGGCGAAGTGCTTGCGTTCAAGCGCGACGAGACCGCGCCGCTGGTATTCCACGGCGGCAAATACGCGCATGCCACGCGCCGCGATCCGGCAGATCTCAAGCCACGCAGCGCGCATCTCGCTGGCAGCTTCGGCGAGGATTTTCTCGGCTATCTGCTCGGTCGCAGCCACTTCCGCTTCTTCGCGCAGATCCGCCCGCTGCTCGATCGGGAAGGTCTGCAGGACATGGAGTTCTATGTCCTCTCGACGCTGACCCTGCGGCCACTGCTCAGCGAAGGGCAGATCGCCGAAGGTATGGCCGGCGTTGCCGATGAAAACTGGCAGCGTGCACTGGATGCGCTCGTCCAGCGCGGCTTTGCCCATCACATCACCGATGCAGCCGGCAGCGGTTATGAACTGACCGACAGTGGTCGCGAGCTGGCAATTCGCCTGATCGCTGTCGCCAAAGGCGTCGAATCGCAGGTGCTGGAACGCCTTGATGCCGGCGATGCCGCCGTGCTCAAGACGATGCTCAATCGTTTGCTTGGCGTGGTCGACGACGACTCGGCAAATGCGTTGTGGCAGGGCAAGGACAAGGGCTGATCCGGACTCGCGCCAAACTGCGGATCGATCCGTCCGGATCTGTCGACCATGCTGGTGAAACTGACAGCGTCAGGGCGTGAAGCAGCCGTTCAATTCCTGAACGACGCGCAGCTGTGATACGGCTTCATTCTTGAATGAACGGCTTGTCCGCAGAGTCGTTGAAATGGGCGGCGAAGGACTGACGAGGCGGGATGCGATGCAAGGCGCAAAGCACAAAGCACAGCGATAGCCGGAGCTATCGCGAGCATTTGCAACGCCGCAGCGCGCCCGCATCGGCAGGCAGGCGTCGCACCGCATTCAGCGATTCAGTGGACTAGGTGGCCGTGTCATCAGCTTGCCCGCGCAACCGGTTCACCGCTTTCTTGCCCCGAATGCGCGACGGCGTAATGCCAAACCATCTCAGACAGGACCGCGTGAGCACTGACTGGTCCGACAGACCCAGAAGGCCAGTCAGCTGCGCCAGCGGAATGCGCGTCTCGCGCAGGAAATGCAGCGCCATCTGCTGCCGCACTTCGTCGCGGAGGTCGTCGAAGGTCGCGCCTTCCTGCGCCAGTTTGCGTTGCAAGGTTCGTGGGTGCAGGAACAGCAGGTCCGCGATCGCAGTCTTGCTGCCGTGCGTCGTGCTCAATGTCGAATTCAGTGCGCGTCGCACGCGATGGGACATGCTCTGACTCGGATCGGCGTAATGCTGGTTCAAGTAGCCCAGGGCTATCTGCCGCAGGGACTTGTTCACTTCAGAAAGACTGGTGTTCAGCGTAGACGGCGTCACGTGCAAGGCGCCGTGCTCCTGGTCCGGATACACCGGCACACCGAAGAACTGCGTGTAGCGGCGCAACTCCGCGGTCGGCGTGTGTGGTAGCCCTACCGCACGCAGTTCGTAGTTTTCGCGCCCAAGGAACTGCAGGATGCGGTGCAGATCACCCAGACACTGATCGATCAGCTGGCGTTGGATCGGCAGCCGCGGCAGGACAATGTCGCCGCGCAGCTCCACACCACCGGGAACGAGCGTGCTGGATTCGATGACGCTGAGCATCAAGGCTGGGCTTTGCACGAACAGGTAACGCGCGGCGGTCTTGAGAGCCTCGCCGACGGTCGAGGAATGTTGCATCGCAGCCGCGAGCGGACCGAGGACGCGAATGTCGTGGCTGGCCGCGAGGCGCAAGCCGAGATCCTGACAGCCCGTCGCGGTGGCGCTGTCCTCCATCAGATTGACCACGCTGCGCAGTGGCACGAGCGTGTCTTCGTTCTCGCCGTGATCGGGAGCGAATCCGTGTCGCTCCAGAAGCGGAAGTGGATCCACGCCGAGGCTGCGCATCAGCGCTGAATACCCCATATGTCCGGCGGCTCGCACCATGGCAGTCATGTCTCGTAATGTAAAAAGCTTGTCTCATAAAATCAAGAACGACCCGGGGCCGGCGTCCACAATTCACTCACTGCGAGAGACCGGGCGATGGTCGCCACGGCTCCAAATGGAGAGAGATGAAATGACGACCCAGTTCGATGTGCTGATCATTGGCGCCGGCCTTTCCGGCATTGGCACGGCCTGCCAGCTTGCCGAGGCCTTCCCGCAAAAGCGGATGGCGATCCTCGAACGCCGCGAGAGCATTGGCGGCACCTGGGACCTGTTTCGCTATCCGGGCATCCGCTCGGATTCCGACATGGCCAGCTTCGGCTTCAAGTTCCGGCCTTGGAATGATCCCAAGGTGCTGGCCGACGGCGAAGGCATCCGCAACTACATCCGTGAGACGGCGCGCGAATACGGGGTCGAGCAGAACATTCATTTCGGTCTCAAGACCACGCAGGCCAACTGGTGCAGCCGCCAGCGCCACTGGACGGTCACTGCCCTGCACGAAGCCAGCGGCGAGACACGCAACTACACCGCGAAATACCTGATCAGTTGCACCGGTTACTACAACCACGACAAGGGCTTCCTGCCCAACTTCCCCGGCGTGGACAACTTCAAGGGTCAGTGCATTCATCCGCAGCACTGGCCGGAAAATCTCGACTACAGCGGCAATAAAGTGGTCGTGATCGGCAGCGGCGCCACCGCCGTCACGCTGGTGCCCGCGATGGCGGGTACGGCTGCGCATGTGACGATGCTGCAGCGCTCGCCGTCGTACGTCTTTTCGCTGTCCAACCGCGACAAGCTTTCCGATGCGCTGGCGAAGTTCCTGCCGACCAAACTGGTCCATGAACTGGCGCGCAAGCGCAACATCCTGATTCAGCGCGGACTCTACGAATCCTGCAAGCGCTGGCCGCAGCTGATGCGCAAATGGTTGCTGTCGCGGGTGCGCAAGCAGATCGGCCCGAATGTCGACATGCGCCACTTCACGCCCAACTACATGCCCTGGGACGAGCGTCTGTGCGCCGTGCCCGATGGCGATCTGTTCAAAGCGCTGCGCTCCGGCCAGGCTTCGGTGGTCACCGATCAGATCGAGACGTTCACCGAAACCGGCATCCGTCTGAAGTCGGGCCAGCAGCTCGACGCAGACATCATCATCACCGCCACCGGTCTGAATCTTCAGATGCTCGGCGGCATGCAGTTGTCCGTCGACAACGTGGCGCGCCCGATGAACCAGCAGATGACCTACAAGGGCGTACTGGTACAAAACCTGCCGAACATGGCCTGGATTTTCGGCTACACCAACGCGCCGTGGACGCTGAAGTCCGATCTCGCCGGCGCCTACCTGTGTCGCTTGATGCAGCACATGGATGATCAGGGTCTGGATGTCGCGGTGCCGCGCGACACTGAAGACTGCGCGCTGGACGACAGCATCATGGGTGCCTTGCGGTCCGGCTACGTGCAGCGCGCCAAGGACACCCAGCCGCGCCAAGGCAGCAAGCTGCCGTGGCGGGTGCTGAACGACTTCGGGCGCGACACGAAGATGCTGCTCGAAGAGCCGATCGACGACGGCGTGCTCTGCTTCGAATCACAGGTCAAGGCCGCCACGGTCGCGTCACCGCGCAGCTTCGCGTTGGCTGCCTGAGCGTTGTTCCCTGACGAGAACACACATGATCCAGAAACTCACAGCCGTTGACGCGGCCTTCTTCCAGATCGAATCGCACGACACGCCGATGCATGTCGCCGCCTTGCAGATCTTCTCGATGCCGGCCAATGCGGGACCCGACTTCATGCGCAAGCTTGTCGCGCATTTGCGCAGCCCGCGCAAGCTGGCGGAACCGTGGAATCTCAAGCTCAAGTCATCGGCCGTGTCGACGCTGGCACCGGACTGGGTTGCCGATCACGACGTCGATCTTGACTACCACGTCCGCCACTTGGCGCTGCCGCAACCTGGCGGCGAGCGTGAACTCGGCGTCCTGGTGTCGCGTCTGCACAGCCATAGGCTCAACCGCCGCCGGCCGCTGTGGGAATGCCATGTGATCGAGGGTCTGGGGCCGGCCATTGACCCGCGAAGCGGAGAACCGCATCCCGGGGGGAACAGATTCGCGCTGTTCACCAAGATTCATCACGCGCTGGTGGACGGCGTCACCACCATGCGCCTGCTGACGGAAGCTCTCAGCCAGGATGCCGACAGCCTGCTGCCTGCGCCTTGGGCGTACAAGGGATCGAAGCAGGACGCGACTCGGTCGGAACTTCCGGCCATGCCGCGCCGTTCACTGATCAAGAATCTGCGTGAGAACACAACTGCGGCGCGTGAAATCGCCGCCGCAGTCAGCCGCGTGGCGAAGGCCTCGCGTGCGGACGGCGACGATCGCCTGTGCGTTCCCTTCACTGCGCCGAAATCGGCCTTGAACACGCGAGTCACCGGCCAGCGACGCCTGGCCACTCAGCAGTTCGAACTGGCGCGCCTGAAAGTGGTGACGCGCACCGCAAGCGTTACGCTCAACGATCTGGTGCTGGCCTTGAGCAGCGCTGCGCTACGCCGCTTCCTCCAGGACGCCAACGCCTTGCCGGCAAAGCCGCTGGTTGCTGCCGTGCCGGTTAGCCTGCGCGCGCCTGGCGACGCCAATTCCGGCAATGCGGTAAGCATGATGTTCGCGCGCATGGGCACCGATCTCGCCGATCCGCGCGAGCGGCTGGAGATGATCCATCGTTCGTCGCTGCAGGCCAAGCAGCACTTGCAGCAGCTCACCTGCAAGGCGCAGGCCGGCTATACCAGTCTGGTGCTCGCGCCCTTCGTCGGCCAGATCCTTTCCGGAATGGCGGGGCGCACACGGCCGTATTTCAACGTCACCGTCTCCAATGTGCCGGGGCCGAGTCAGGTTCATTACTTCAACGGCGCCAAGCTCGAAGCGATGTATCCGGTCTCCATCGCAACGCATGGCCAGGCAGTCAACATCACCTGCACCAGCTACGCCGGCACTCTTAATTTCGGATTCGTCGGCTGCCCGGACGCGCTACCCGGCATGCAGCGCATGGCTCTGTACACAGCCGACGCGCTGCATGAGCTGGAGGTCGCGCTTGGAATTATTCCTGCGGTTGCCGCCGAGCGCCCGCGTGTCGCTGCACTCCCGGCTCGCGCCGCTTGATTCAGGAGAACTATCCATGCAAGGCCAAATGATGGCGGCACCCCTGATTGTATCGTCGCTGCTGCAACACGCAGCGCGCTACCACGGCGATACCGAAATCGTGTCGCGCACGGTGGAGGGCTCCAGCGCCGACAACGGCGGTGCGATCAAGAACGGAATCCATCGCTACACCTACGCCGATGCGCATGTCCGCGCGCGCAAGCTCGCCAATGCCCTGACGCGGCTCGGTGTGCAGCGCGGTGACCGCGTAGCCACGCTCGCCTGGAACGGCTATCGGCATTTCGAGCTGTACTACGCCATCTCCGGCATGGGTGCGATCACCCATACGATCAATCCGCGCCTGTTCCCCGAGCAGGTGAGCTGGATCGCCAATCACGCCGAGGACGGCGTACTGTTTTTCGATCTCACTTTTCTGCCGCTGGTCGAGCAGCTGGCGCCGCAGTGCCCGACGGTGAAAGCCTGGGTGGTGATGACCGATCGCGCGCACATGCCGGCATCGAAAATCTCCGGATTGCTTTGTTACGAGGAGTTGCTTGCGGCCGAGTCTGATCAGTACGAATGGCCGCAGCTCGACGAGAACAGCGCTGCGGCGCTTTGCTACACCTCGGGCACCACTGGCAATCCCAAGGGCGCGCTGTATTCGCATCGGTCCTCGTTGATGCATTCCTACGCGTCCTGTCTGCCGGATTCGATGAACCTGTCGGCACGCGAAGTGGTGTTGCCGGTAGTGCCGATGTTTCACGTCAATGCCTGGGGCATTCCGTATTCGGCGCCACTGGTCGGCGCCAGGCTGGTATTGCCTGGGCCGGCGCTGGATGGCGCCAGCCTGCACGAGTTGTTCGAAAGCGAAGGCGTGACTTTTACCGCCGGCGTACCGACGGTGTGGCAGGGCCTGCTGCAACATCTGCAGAAGAACCAGCTCCGCCTGTCCACGGTCAAGCGCATGATCGTGGGCGGCGCTGCCTGCCCGCCGTCGCTGATGCAGAGTTTCGAACAGGACTACGGCGTCAAGATCATTCATGTCTGGGGCATGACCGAGTTGTCGCCGTTGGGCACGATCTGCACGCTCAAGAATAAGCACGTCGCACTCACTTCCGCGCAGCGCTTTGCGCATGAAATCAAGCAAGGCCGGCCGCCGTACGGAATCGATCTCAAGATCGTCAACGAGCAGGGTGTGGAGCTGCCGCGAGATGGCAAGACCTCCGGCGATCTGCTGGTGCGCGGCGCCTGGGTCATCGACCGCTATTACCGTCTCGACAGCAGTCCGCTGCAGGATGGCTGGTTCCCGACCGGTGATGTCGCCACACTGGACGCCGATGGCTTCCTGCAGATAACCGATCGCAGCAAGGATGTGATCAAGTCCGGCGGCGAGTGGATCAGCTCGATAGAGCTGGAGAACATCGCGCTCGCGCACCCCGCGGTGTTCGAAGCTGCGGTAGTTGGCATTCACCATCCCAAGTGGGACGAGCGACCGCTGCTGGTGATCGTCAGGCGCCCTGCGCAGGAGCCTACGCGTGAGGAATTGCTGGCGCTGTATCCGGGCAAGGTCGCGCGCTTCTGCATCCCCGATGACGTCGTCTTCGTCGATGAACTGCCGCATACGGCCACCGGCAAGATCAGCAAGCTGAAGCTGCGCGAGCAGCTCAAGGCCTATCGCTGGCCGGTCGCTGCGGCCGCCCTGGCGACGGCTTGAGGATCGTCGCATGAATACCTCATCTGAAAGCACGCTGCCGCCCTACGCAAAATTTGTTGCCACCGGATTCGGATACTGGTGGCGGCTGGTGATCAATCTGCTGCTGCGCCTGTTGGTGAAATGGACCTGGGGCTTGCGTGTGCCCGTCGCGCAGATGCGCCACGGCCAGGCCGGCCTCGACCGGCGCATGGCGCAACGCGTGCCGGAAGACTGCCTTGCCGACGTCGACTGCGACGGCGTTCCTGCGCAATGGCTGAGCCTGTCCGGCGGCGCGGAACGCATCATTCTTTATGTCCACGGGGGCGCCTTCGTCGCACGTTCGCCGGCGCTGCACGCGGCGATGGTCGCGCAATGCTGCGCGCCACTTGCAGCGCGTGCGCTGATGGTGGACTACCGCCTCGCGCCCGAGCATCCGTATCCCGCGGCCGCTGACGACTGCCATCGCGCTTACCGCTGGCTGCTCGCGCAGGGCTATCGCTCGAACCAGATCGTGGTTGCCGGCGACTCGGCGGGAAGTAACCTCGCACTGGCGACCTTGCATCGGATCAAGGCCGCCGGCGAGCCGATGCCGGCCTGCGCGGTGCTGATCTCGCCGTTCCTTGATTTCACCCTGAGCGGTGCCAGCGTCGTCAGCAATTCGCGGCGCGATCCCGTCTTCACACTGGCTTTCGCTGCTGCCATCCGCGCCTGCTATGCGCCGCCCGAGCGCTTCCTCGATCCGGCGGTCTCGCCGTTGTTCGGAGACTTTCACGGCTTTCCGCCGCTGCTGCTCCAGGTCGGCAGCACCGAAATGCTGCTCGACGACGCGACGCGTGTCGCCGAAAAGGCGAAGGCCGCGGGCGTCGACGTCGAACTGGAAATCTGGGACCGCATGCCGCACGTCTTCCAGGCCCTGCCGGTACTGCCGCAGGCAGGCAAGGCACTCGAAAGTGTTGTTCGGTTCATAGGCGCGCACACAGATTCGGCGCAGGCGGCGATCCCGACTGACGCATTCGCCAAGGCCGCATGACACGACAAGCATTGCCGACTTCTACGAATCATTCGCTTAAGGAAACTCTCATGTCCACTTTGAACCACATCACCGTACTCGGCTCCGGTGTGCTCGGCGGCCAGATCGCCTGGCACAGCGCCTGGAAGGGCAAGACCGTCGTCGTCTACGACATCGCCGAGGACGCGCTCATGCGCTGCCGCGCTGCGCAGGATCACTACGCCGGCATCTATTTGAAGGACGTCGGTGCCAGTGCAGCCGACATTGCCGCTACCCGCGCGCGTCTGAGCTTCAGCACCGACCTGGCCACCGCTGTCGCCAAGGCCGATCTGGTCATCGAAGCAGTTCCGGAGATTCCCGAGATCAAGAACCAGGTCTACGCACAGATGGCGCCACTGCTGCCGGCGCATACGCTGATCGCGACCAACTCTTCCACCCTGCTGCCACGCGACTTTGCGCAGGCTACCGGCCGGCCGGCGCAGTACTGTGCGCTGCACTTCGCCAACCTGATCTGGATGATGAACGTCGTCGAGGTGATGGCCCATCCAGGAACTTCTAGAGAGACGCTGACCCAGGTCACCGAGTTCTCGCTCGAGATCGGCATGCTGCCGATCGCGGTGCAGAAGGAGCAGAACGGCTACGTGCTCAACACCTGGTCGGTCGCCCTGCTCAATGCCGCGCAGACGCTGGTGACCAACGGTGTCTCCACGCCCGAGGATGTGGACCGCACCTACCTGATGGTCAACCGCGGTACGGCAATGGGCGTGTTCGGATTGATGGATGTGGTCGGCATGAAGACCGTGTTCGATATCCTGAGTCACTGGGGCCACACCAACCGCGACGAGCAGATGCTCAAGAACGCGGCATGGGTCAAAACCCAGCTCATCGACCAAAACCGGATGGGCCTGCAGACCGGTCATGGCTACTACCGCTATCCGGACCCGACCTATCAGCGTGCAGATTTTCTGCGGGTGCCGGATCGCAGTTGCGTGGCAGACATTGTCAATCGCAGCTTCCTTGGCTGAGCGCAACGCGCCAACGAACCATTGGAACCTCGGGAGATAGAACCATGAACACGCACTTCGATGTTCTGATCATTGGCGCCGGCCTGTCCGGCATCGGCACCGCCTGTCATCTGGCCGAGGTCTTCCCGCAAAAGCGCCTGGCGATCCTCGAACGTCGCGAGCGCATCGGCGGCACCTGGGATCTGTTCCGCTATCCCGGCATCCGCTCGGATTCGGATATGTTCAGCTTCGGCTTCAAATTCCGGCCCTGGAACGCCTTCAAGGTACTGGCGGACGGCCCTGCCATCCGCGACTACATCCGCGAGACCGCGCGCGAATACGGCGTCGAAGAGAAGATCCGCTTCGGCCTCAGAACCACGCAGGCGAGCTGGTGCAGCCAGAAGCGCCAATGGACCGTCACCGCTCTGCACGAAACCAGCGGCGAGACACAGACGTACACCTGCAATTTTCTGATCGGCTGCACCGGATACTACAACCACGATGCCGGCTTCCTGCCGCAGTTCCCGGGCGTCGAGCAGTTCAAGGGCCAATGCATACACCCACAGCAGTGGCCGGAGAACCTCAACTACGCCGGCAAGAATGTCGTGGTCATCGGCAGCGGTGCGACCGCCGTAACCCT
The DNA here is from genome assembly GCA_030775105.1 of Pseudomonadota bacterium. GTDB lineage: Bacteria > Pseudomonadota > Gammaproteobacteria > Nevskiales > Nevskiaceae > Solimonas. Next base: position 10,968 of record JALYJV010000445.1, read on the forward strand.
GGTGCCCGCAATGGCCGGCACTGCCGGGCACGTGACCATGCTGCAGCGCTCGCCGTCCTATATCTATTCACTGCCAGCTCATGACCGGATCACGGAAGTACTGGCGAAGATTCTGCCGGCGCGTTGGGCTTTCGGCCTTGCCCGCTGGCGCAACATCCTGATCCAGCAAGTGACCTATCAGGCCTGCAAGCGCTGGCCGAAGCTCATGCGCCGATACCTGCTGGCACACGTGCGCAAGCGCATCGGCGCCGATGTCGCCATGCGCCATTTCACGCCCAAGTACATGCCCTGGGACCAGCGGCTGTGCGCCGTGCCCGATGCCGACCTGTTCAACGCGGTGCGCGACGGCAAGGCCTCGATTGAAACCGACCAGATCGACCGCTTCACCGAAAGCGGCATCCGACTGCAGTCCGGCAAAGAGTTGCAAGCTGACATCATCGTCACCGCCACCGGCATCAACCTGCAGTTACTCGGCGGCATGCAACTGTCGGTTGACGGCCAGCCGCGTCTGCCGAATCGGCACGTGACCTACAAGGGCGTCCTGATCGAGAACCTGCCGAATCTCGCCTGGGTCTTTGGCTATACCAACGCCTCGTGGACGCTCAAGTCCGATATCGCCGCTGGCTATCTGTGCCGCCTGCTGCGCCACATGGACGACAAGGGCTACGGGGTGGCGATGCCACGCGACACTGAGGGCTGTGCCCAGGATTCCGGCATCTTCGATTCACTGCAGGCGGGTTACACCGGGCGCGGCAACGACGTCCTGCCGCGCCAGGGTCGCAAGCTGCCGTGGCGGGTGCAGATGCGCTACGGGCGCGACCGCCGGATGTTGCTGGAAGACGCCATCGACGACGGCGTGCTGCGCTTTGAGTTGGCGGCAGCTGCGGAAAGAAACCTGCACCAGTCCGCAGCGCAAGTCGCTTGAGGTCCTCCGCTGTCGCGCCAGTATCCGGGGTTCTAGCTGAGGTCACTCCGTTTCCAAATGCAACCAAGTCCATCGACTCAGTAGCACCACTCATATTTTGAAAAGGGCTGAAAATGCGCGTCCAAAGCATGAAAAGAATTCGACTGTTCGTGTCGGCAATTCTTGCGATGCCAGCATATTTTTTTCTGCCGGGCTGTGGCGACAGCAATCCCGTGGGCAATGTGGAGAGTGCCAGCCAACCGCCACCGCCCGGAGGGTTCGCAGCCGATGGCAGCCTTGTAGCGGGTGCGGTCGCAAGGGATTGCTTTTGGGCAGTGACTGAAGAAATGAATTACGCGAATATCTTCTACTTGGAGAAGTACGCGAACTACTGGATTTCTGCGTTGGCAATTCCGCCGGGTGGGCATATTCGGATCAGGGGTGAGTTTCCTCATTCCCGCTACATGTCCTTCAATATCTACTCGCCGACGTTCAAACCCATTGGCGTGTTGTCAGATATCGATATTCATCCGAACGCGGGTTCGATGAACCCGTTCATATCGGGCGCCGACCGAAACGCTGAGAACAGAGCGTTTTCGATTCGAGTCCTTCCCGAGTTCCCGCCTGATACGGAGCGGGCGCCGAACACGCTCTACAACTATCTTCCCCTGAACGGATTGTCCGCAACGATTGAAGAACTGCTGCCCATTGATCTTCTGGGCATTCCATTGCCCTCGAATATCCTGATCATGATCTACAGGGTCTATTTGCCCGACACGACCATGAGTCGTTCTGGCGGAGTGGATCTTCCAGATATTGAAATTGTCGACGGCGCAGGCAACATCATCGCCGGGCCAGATGTCTGCGATTTTCTCGAGCCAACGCTTCCAACCTTGGTTAACGACGTTCTGGAAAACGCCGAACTCGGTCCGATCAATCTTGGGTTAAGTGTTCCTCCATCAACCGCTGCGTTGCCGGAAACCAAATGGTTCAAGTATTTCGATTTGCTCAGCACTTATATCCATCACTACGAAGCCGTCCCCGGCATTGCGCAGGTACCTGAGCTTTCTGCTCTGGACTTCGCCAGAAATCTGGATAACTCGTATTTGATGGGGTACGTGAGCCAGCGATACGGGGAGTTGGTTTCACTGGATGCCACAGTCCCTAGTCACCGCAATACCGTGCGTGGCGAATCCGGAGTTTCCGACACCCAGGCCAGGTACTTCTCATTCTGCTCCAACGATTTCTACACCAGACGTCTATTCGATTGTGTATACGACGAGGAAATTCCTGTCGTTGATTCCAAGGCTATCGTGCTGGTAGGTCGCAAAGCCATGAGGCCATCGAATGCGACGTTCGGATGCGGTGTTGCTTGGCTGAACTGGGGGCTGTTTGAAGAAAGCATGTTGGCTTACCGGCAAATGACGCCGGGTGAGGACGATGTTTTTCCGCAGGCCATAAAAAACATTCCCCTGCCTTCAGGTGACCATGAGGAAGAGGTGATGGGGGAATATTATCCAAAGTCGAAATACTGGACGAAAGAGGCCTTTGAACGTCTCGGGTGTCCGGTGACTCACGAATCTCTTCGCAGTCACGCCACCCGATAGATCGCCGTCTGATCAGGGAACCTCTGATTAAGCGACTCCGCTCGGCATCTTGCGCGAGGGCGGTGCTTCGCCTGAGCCAGCTCTCACCCTCATTGCACGCTTGGGGACGCGCCGTTCCAGTAGGTACGGCCCTGCGCCCGTCCTCGCGTAACCTGCCGTCGCTCGCGACGCTTAATCAGAAGTTCCTTGGCGTCACTTTGAACAAGCATTGGCTCAAAGTGAACATTCCTCCTCCGACGGCCTTGTCACATGATTTCCAAATATGGTCGCCTTCACGGCGATCAAGAAAGGGGCCAGCTGGGCTGACTTGTCGATCTGAGACATCGGCACTTCGGTGCCGTGACCGAGTTCGCAAAGAAGGACGACAGCCTGGGCGGACAAATGCGGAAGCACATCAGATGTGAGGGGGAGCAGCACGACATGTCTTCAAGGCTTTCAAGAAAGAAAATCGCATCCTCAACCCTGCGCGGCGTGATCGTGATGACCGTACTGAGTGCGGTTTCCACGTCGAATCATGCGCAGGACGATGACCTCGACTTCCTGCTCAATTTGGACCTCGGCGAGCAAACCAATACGCCCCAGAATAATTCGACGCCAGAGAAT
>JALYJV010000446.1 GCA_030775105.1 Pseudomonadota bacterium
GTCGGCATCAGCGAGCAGTTGCAGGGCCCGGTGATCGCCCGCATCGGTCGCGAACTCCGTGAAAGTGCAGCCAAGGTTTCGCGTCAGCTCGGCTCCGGCGACTGAGGGCTTCTCGGAGGTTCCTTAGAGCTGCAACCGCGAGCCGGTGAGGTACAGCACCAGCAGGATGCTGACGATGGCCGCCAAGTAGACATCGGCAATGCGTCGCAGCAGGGCGGGTGCGTGCCTCAGCTCCATGAACTCCCAGACGATCACGCGCACCTTGAGTGCGGCGATCGCGATCACGCCGAAGGTGACCCCGGCATTGAGGTCGATCGGATGCTGGGCGTCGCTGGCGCCGAGCCACCACGACAGCAGCGTGACGCCGGTGAGCGCGATGCAGGTGATCGCCAGTCTTCTGTCGGAATTCACGCTCATCGTTTATCTCATCACGTACAGCAGGGCGAAGATCATTACCCACAGGAAGTCGACCATGTGCCAGAAGATCGTACCGGCTTCGATGACGCTCTGCGAGCGGCGCTGCGGACGGCGGAGCTGATGGATGACAACGCCGAGAAAGACGAATCCGAACAGCACGTGCACGACGTGGATGCCGGTGAGGAAGTAGTAGAACGCGAAGAAGCTGTTGGTCGAGAACTCGAATCCGGCGTCGATCTTCTGTGACCATTCGAACAGCTTCGAGATGACGAACAACAGGCCGCAGGCAATGGTCAAGTACACCTGCTTCTGCGCAAGCTCGTGGCGGTTCTCCCGCGCGGCCTGCACACCGCGTGCGACGAACCAGGAGCTGATCAGCAGGATCACGGTGTTGATCACACCGAAGTTCTGGCTCAGCTGCTGCTGCGATTCGAGAAACAGGTCGGGATGCCAGCTGCGATACAGCATGTAGACGACAAAGTAGCTGCTGAACACGATGACTTCGAACATCACGAACAGCCAGATGTCGGGCTGGCCGGGGATATGGCTCTTCGCTTCAGTCGCAGCGGTTGTCGTATCGGTCATAGTGGTGGTGGTCATCAGCGATTCCTCAGGCACGCGCCGCAGTGCAGGGATCGGGCAGGGGGCCGTCGCCCAGATCGTCGCGCAGGATCATCCTGCGCAGCAGGGTGATGAACGCTGCCGTGTACACGACGAACACCAGCGTATCGACCCAGAACGTGATGACGCCGTTCCAGGCGAACGGACCCTCGCGGAAGATCCACACCGGCGCGACGACCACTTCGGTGAGCAGGTTGCAGATGTTCAGATAGCCGAACCACAGCGGAAAGACGCGGTTCCTGTCGAGCAGGATCGCGAGCATCCAGATTGCGGTGCCGACGAGGAACACGCCCATCGTGCCGACGAAGGTCATGAACGCCGCGTCGTAGAGCCAGCTGAGCAGCGCCGGGTCGCGGTCCGGGCGCATCGCGCCGACGGTCAGGAAGATCGCTGCGAGCAGCATTCCCGGCAGCGCGCTGAGCGAGTAGATCGCGATATAGGAGTAGCCGAACGCCGGGCTCACCGACATGCGTCGCATCGAGTAACCGATCAAGGCATTGCACGAAGCCGTCAGGCCCGACACCAGGAAGATGATGCCGAAGCCCCACAGCAGACCGTCGTGGTTGTCGCTGAACCACTGCGCGATGCGTGCGTGGTCCCACCACGGCTTGGGTGGCGGCATCACACGCGTCATCAGGCAGAAGACGATGCCGAACAACTGGTAGAAGCAGACCATCACCCACCACATGATCCACAGCTCGATCTTCGGATCATGCCGCCAGTGCCAGACGACCCGGCCCCAGCTGCCTGTCGGGCGCGTCGGCAGCGTCATGCTTGCAGTCGCGCTCATGCCGTCACCGCTGGCTCACCGAGCTCGCGATACAGGGTTTGACCCATCACGATCGTCATCACGACGAGCCACAGACCGATCGCGCCGTTGCGGACCCAGAACGACAGCAGGCCATCCCAGGCCAGCGGTCCTTCCAGCGCGGTGGCGACGAAGGCGGCGGGGGCGATGGCCACTGCAGTCGCCAGATTGAAGTGCGCGACCCATGGCGCAAAGACCGGGCGCTGCTGCCGATCAAGGAAGATTGCCAGCGCGAGGAACACGCACTGACCAACCATGAAGCCGACCTGACCGGTGAACGAGATCCACGCGAGGTCGTTGAACAACAGCGTGAGTTGCGGGTCGCGTTCCGGCCGGAATGCGGCGAGCAGCCAGAACAGGTCGGCGATGAAGAACAGCACCGGTCCACCGGTCGAGCAACCGAGATAGCAGTACGCAAGGATCGGCGTGCGATGTGCCATCCGGCGGATCTGCATCATGATCAGCGTCAGGAACGCGACGATGCCGATGCCGAACCAGTTGAACAGGATCATGCTGTAGCGGATCAGCGACTGCTTCTCCGGGTCGCGGTAGAACGCCGCCACTTCCTCGGCCGACATCGTCGGTGACATCGGTGGAGAGAATCCCGGGAAGAACAGGAACACGAGGATCCAGCTCAGCGCCAGCGCAGGCAGCGCCCAGAACAGGATGATTTCGCCATCGGCTTTACGCATGTTGATCTCCACGCGAATGCTGTGTCGCGGCGCTTGTGAAATGAGGTGAAGCAAAACAGCCCGTTCGCGCCGAGTGCCGCGCCCCCGGGCGCGGTGTATCGAGGTGCTGGAGCCGAACCTGTCCTTGCGGTCTCTCGATACACCGCGCAGGCGCGGCACTCGAGACGAACGGGCTGTGTGTGGGCGATGCCATACGGGATGCGGTGAGTACGGGTGTTTCCATCATTCACCCCAGCGATACGCGAGATTCAGGCCGACGATCCGCGGCTCCGAATAGATCGAGCTCTGGAAGTAGGTCAGGTTCCACTGATTGCTGTTCGAGATGCGGTAGATCTCGTTGGTCAGGTTGGTGCCGAACAGCTGCACGTCGAAGCTGGATCCGAACACGCCGCTCCAGTTCACGCTGGCATTGAGCAGGCGCGCGACCGGCAGCCAGGCGCCGGGCTCGCCCTCGGGCGGTGCGGACTGGCCGCTGTACTGCGTCCCGGTCCAGGTGAAGGTGACTGCGGTTTCGATATCGCCAAGTGCAGGGTCCAAGGGCAGCAGATAGCGGCCGGACAGGCTGAACTGGTGTTCGGGCGTCGACTGGAACGGAATGCAGCTCAGCTCAATGACGTTGCCGGCCTGGATTTCCTCACCCGTGCAGTCGAGCTGCGGCGTCGCACCGGTATAGTCCAGCTCGAACTTCTCGTACTCGGCGCGCGTGTAGCCGTAGGTGCTGATGAACGTGAGGTTCTCGGACGGCTGGATCGTCAGGTCCATTTCGAATCCGGCGACCCAGGCGCTGCCGACGTTGAAGATCGACTGGCCGAGCTGCGGCACCGGATTGACCGAGTTCGGCGGAACGTAGGCGTCGATGCCGGCCTTCTGCAGCCCGGTGTAGTCGGTGTAGTAGACCGCCGTGTTCAAACGCACCGGCATATCGCCGACGGTGAAGTCGGATTTCTGGCCGATCTCGTAGTTGGTGACGAATTCCGGATCGTAGGTGTAGCGGTCCGGGTTGACCGAGATTGGCGCGAAGCCGCCGGTCTTGTAGCCGCGGCTGAGCTTGCCGTAGACCATGTTGCCGCTGTTTTCGGTGTCGAAGCGGTAGTCGAGTCCCGCGGTCCAGGTCCACTCCGAGCTTTTGACCTCGGCGTCGAAGCTTTTGTCGACAAGCGGAATCAGGCCAACGGCGAGCTGCGTGATCGACGCGGAGCCGCTGGTCTTGTCGCTGGTATGACGTGCGCCCAGCGTCAGGTTCAGGCCGGACATCGACTCAAAGAGGTTGCCAAGATCGTAGGTGCCCTGCACGAACGGCGCGAAGGATTGCTTGCTCTGGTTGTACTGCTGGTCGACATCGACGAACAGCAGCGAGGTCGCGACGATGTGACCGACTGCGTCGGTGTTCTCGTAGTAGGTGCCGACGACATACTTCAGCGCGCCGTCCATGGTTGTGCCCTGCAGTTGCAGTTCCTCGGTCAGAGTCTGCACGTCCGCCTGCAGCACGTCGTCGGGATTGATGAACTCGTTGAAGGCCGCGCGTGAGCCGTCGAGATCCCAGCGATAGGAGTGCCTGAACGTCGAATAGCTCGCGATGTTGACGAGGGTCAGCTCGTCGTTGAGTTTGAAGCTGAGCTTGTCGATGACGCCGCCAGTCTCCAGAAGATCATTCGGATCGCCGCTGAGCTGGACGCGGCGGTTGCCGCGCGCGGCCTGCTCGTCGACGATGTCCTGGCCGCAGTTGGTCGATGGTCCAAAGAAGTTCAGCACCAGGCAACCGAGGTTGCCCACCTGCGCCAGATCGATGCCGGGAACGATCTGCGTCAGCGCGCCGAGACCGATCGCGCCCGGAATCGCCCGGTTGAGGCCTTCGCGGTTGACGCGTTCGATGACCGTCGCCGTGCCGTTGTCGGCGCTGTCGGACCAGTAGCCCATCAGGTAGTTTTCGATGCCGTCACTTGGCCGCCACAGCAGGCCGAGGCGTGCGGTCCAGTAGTTCTTGCTGTCGTAATCCTTGCCGGTGACGACGTCCTGGGTGAATCCGTCGCGCTGATAGACCTGGCCGCCGATGCGCGCGAGCAGCACATCGTCGACGAGCGGCGTATTGAGCACCGCCTCGTAGGAGTGCCCGGTGAGGGTGTCGTCGCCGGACAGCATGACCGCGCCTGCACGCAGCGAACCCGAGAATCCTTCCTGTGGTTTCGCCGGTTCCAGCAGCAGCGCACCACCCGTGGTGTTGCGGCCGAACAGCGTGCCCTGCGAACCCTTGAGGACCTGCACATTCGACAGATCGAAGAACTTGCCGGGACCGCCCTGGTAGTTGGCGACCGGATCGGACGGCACCGCGACTTCGCCGAGATAGATGATCACACCGGGGCTCGCGCCGAACTGTGCACCCTGGCCGCGGATCGCCGGCGTTTCGGTATTGCGCATCTGGCTGTTGCTGCCGACGATCAGCGATGGCACGCGACCCTGCAGATCCTGTGGACTGTTGATCTGCTCGCGCTTGAGATCGTCTGCGCTCATTGCCGCAATCGCGACCGGCACGTCCTGCAGATTTTCGGCGGTACGCCGCGCGGTGACGACAATTTCCTCGATGGATGCGCGCGGCGCCGGCGCCGCCGGCGTCGGGAGCGCTTCCGTGCGTTCGGGTACCGGAATCACGTCGTAGGGCGCAATGGTTTCGTCTGGCGCTGGCGTTGGTGTCGTAGCGGGCGTGACGTCTGCGGCTGCCGGTGCGCTGCTTGGTGCGGGAGATGCGGCCGGCTCGATATCCGAGAGCAGATCCAGCAGTTCGTCATCTGCCGCAGACTGAGCCAGCGCCAGCGGCGGGCACGCAATCAACGGCAGCATTGCGACAAGGACCCATTTCGTGAACTGGGTTCTGTTCATCGGTTTTCCCCTCAACACCACGACGGCGCCGAAGTCCTGCTCCGGCGTGGTGCTATTTAGGGGCGCTGCCGCTGTGGCTGTCTACGCTGAATTCTGGTCGCCGCGTTGATAAGCGGCCATGAACTTCGTCCGGCCAACCGTCGAGACTTCGGTCGCGGCGGCGTAGTGCGGCGGCAGCGTCTGCCGGTACTGGGTCGGCGTCATGCCGGTTTCGCGGCGGAAGGCGTAGCAGAAATTCGACGATGACGAGAACCCC